>JASEHT010000130.1 GCA_030018675.1 Smithella sp. | reverse complement strand
CGACAAACTTAAAAAAGCCCTGCAGAAAAACGATCAGGATGAAAAATAAATTCAGCAAACGATCAGGCCGGAACTTCCCTGCTCCTTGACTGTTTTATCGCCGACGGACGTTCCGCAATACACGCAACTGTAGTCGTATTTTTCTCCTTCCTGAAGAATCAGAAGAAGCTTTTTCCTTACGGGAACGGCCTTCTTGCAGCGGGGACAAAACAATTCGGTGGCGTCAAAATCTTTGTAGGTTTCTCTCATTTCGTCCCCTCCTTTTCCGGAATCGTTTCCCAGTTTTGCAGCCAGATGTCGGCCTCGCTGTCGCTGGGGGCGCGGTAATCCCCCCGCGGAGACAGCGAACCGCCGGAACCCACCTTCGGACCATTGGGCACGCAGGAACGCTTGTATTGAGAGGTTTTGAAGAACCGGTATAAATAAACATACAGCCATTTTTTTATTTCTTTTAAACTGTACGCATTTCTTTTCCCCTCCGGAATATCGGGCCATGACCCTTTGTGCCTGTCTTTCCAGGCGTGATATGAGAGAAAAGCCACTTTGGTCGGCAGATATCCGAAACGGGTGATGTAAAAATTGTTGAAATCCTGCAACTCGTAAGGCCCGATGGTCGCTTCGGTTTTTTGAACCACGTCATCCTTTTTTTTAACCGGGTTTTTACTCTGGTTTTTGCCCGGAATCAATTCGGGAGAGATTTCCGTTTCCAGCACGTCGATCAGAATTCCGGAAACTCTCTGTGAAAATTGTCCGGTGTCGGCGACCCAGCGGATCAGATGTTGAATGAGCGTCTTGGGGACGCTGGCATTGACGTTGTAATGCGACATATGGTCGCCGATGCCGTAAGTGCTCCACCCCAGCGCCAGTTCGCTTAAATCACCCGTCCCCACGACGAGCGCGTTGCGCATGTTGGCCAGACGGAAGAGATGCGACGACCGTTGTCCGGCCTGAACATTTTCAAACGTGATGTCGAATTGCTTCTTGCCGCGCGCGTAAGGATGTTTGATGTCTTTGAGCATTTGCAGGCAGGCGGGTTTGATGTCAATTTCGTTGACTTCCACGCCGAGGGCTTTCATCAGATTCAGGGCGTTGTTGTAGGTCTTCTTCGAGGTGGCAAATCCCGGCATGGTGTAGGCTTTGACATTCGCCCGGGGGAATCCCAGCAGGTCCATGGTCTTCGCCGCCACGATCAGTGCGTGCGTGGAATCCAGTCCGCCGGAGACGCCGATGGTGATGTTGGGGATGCCGGAGGATTTCAAGCGTTTGGCCAAACCCTGCACCTGAATATTGTAGGCTTCGTAGCAGCGCTGGTCGCGTTTGGAGGCATCCGCTGGAATGTAAGGGAAACGCGGATAGTCGCGCGCGAGGAGAATGACGCCTTCGGGAATATCCACGTCGAACTCGACTTTACGGAAAGATAAAATATGATCCTTGTGGGCGGCGGCGTTTTTGCTGAACGAGGTCAGACGCATCCTGTCCTGCGCCAGCCGGTCGAGGTCGATATCGCTGTAAATGATCTGCGCCTGCTGTGAAAAACGGGGGGATTCCGCCAACAGGTTGCCGTTTTCGTAAATCATGGCGTGCCCGTCCCAGGCCAGATCCGTCGTGGATTCTCCCGCGCCGGCGGCGGCGTACAGATAGGCCGAGACGCAGCGCGCCGATTGATTGGCGGCCAGCTGCTGCCGGTATTCGGACTTGCCGATGGTGATGTTGGAAGCCGATAAATTGCCGATGACGGTTGCACCGGCCATCGCCGCAAAACTGGAGGGGGGAATCGGAACCCACAGGTCTTCGCAGATTTCCAGAAAAAATCTGAAGTTTTTGATGTTGGCAACGTCAAAGATGATATCGGCTCCGAAAGGAATGTCCTTTTGTCCCGCCAATTCGATGGTGGAAGAAAAAGCGGCCGAGGCGGGCGTGAATTGCCGTCCTTCGTAAAATTCGCGGTAATTGGGCAGGTAGGATTTCACCGCGACGCCCATGATTTTCCCGCGGTAAAATACAATCGCGCAGTTGAAAAGCCGGCAATCAACCTGCAAGGGGGCACCGGCCACGATAATCGTGTTGATTGTTGCGGATGCCTTTTTTAATGCGGCGACGGCTTCCCGCACGCCCTTGAGGAGGGCGTCCTGGTGAAACAGATCTTCGTTGGAGTAGGCGGATAATCCCATCTCCGGGAAAATAGCCAACAGGGCGTTTTGCTTTGCGGCTTTGCGGGCCAGTTCGATGGTTTTTTTCGTGTTGAAAACGGGGTCGGCAACCTTCACGTCCGGCACGCAGACTGCGGCGCGGATAAAGCCGTGATGATACACATTGAAAAAATTCTTCATTTTTTTCGAGGGCATCGGACTATCCTTTTTCCACCAGAGCGTAGGCGCTGTGGTTATGAATGCTTTCAAAGTTTTCGGCTTCGACGCAGTACCAGGTAAAATTGTCGTCCTTGTTCAGTTCGACTGCGACGCTGCGCACGACATCTTCGACGAATTTGGGATTTTCGTAGGCCTTTTCCGTCACGTATTTTTCATCCACCCTTTTCAGAAGGGAGTAGACCTCGCCGCTGGCGGAATCCTCCACGATTTTAATCAGGTCTTCGATCCAGAAGAATTTCTTAAAACGCACCTTTGTGGTCACGATGCTGCGCTGGTTGTGAGCGCCAAACTTGCTGATTTCGCGCGAGCAGGGGCAGACGGTGGTGACCGGCACCACGACCCCCACCATAAAATCGGATTTTTCCGCGTTGCTTTGTCCGGAGAACAGACAGCGGTATTCCATCAGGCTTTTCGCCTTGGAAACAGGCGCGGTTTTCTCCAGAAAATAGGCGAATTCAATTTCCATGTGTGCGGAGGGGGCGTGCAGTTTCTGGCGCATCTTTTCCAGGATGGACTGAAAGGTCTTGATGCTGATCTGTCCCTTGAACTCGTTCAGCGCTTCGATGAAACGGCTCATGTGCGTCCCCTTGAAGTGATGCGGCAGATTGACGTACATGTTGATGGTCGCGTTGACCAACTGCGTTCCCTTGGCCCGGTCGAGGACGATAATCGGGTATTTTATGTTTTTCACGCCGACTTTTTTAATGTCGATGTTTCGAAAATCTTTCTGGTTTTGAATGTCAATCATTGCAAATCTCTTTTCATGTTTTTCATCATAGCACATCGGGGCTAGGGAATGTAGGTGACCGCGGCGTTTTCCGATTCCCATATTTTGACCCGAGCCATGTTTACACCGGCTTTTTTGACTTGCGGCTCCATTTTTTCACAGATATACCGGGCGATATTTTCCGCCGAGGGGTTGATGTTCGCGAAACAGCCCAGCTCATTCAGATGCTGGTGGTCGATGTCTTCAAGAATATCGCCGAGGATTTTTTTCAGGATGCGGAAATCAATGATCAGTCCGTCGGGATTCAGCTTTTCGGCCGCTACCGTAATTTCAACCTTGAAGTTGTGGCCGTGCAAGTCTTCACATTTGCCGCCGATATCGGCGAGCAGGTGCGCGGCGGAAAATGATTTAATGATGGTCACTTCAAACATTTTTTGTCGCTCCAATCTTTAAAACTGGTAATTAATATCATATTTTAAAGTGATGGTGAATATTTATTTGGCCGTCGGAAAATCGAGAGCCGAATTTGTGACGGAAATTCCCGTGACGGCGACTCCTCCGGAAATTAAAATCAATCAACGGCCTATCGGAAAACATCGAAAAATCGGCGGAGAATGGTACGCAACTGGCTCAGGGAATGGATTTCCTTGAGCAAACCTTTAATAATGAGCGGACGAAAGTAAAATTTCGCGAAAGCTTTTCTCATCATCCGGCGCAGCGCCTTTGAGGGGATACCCTTCGGCGCATACACAATACGGTTATTTTGATAAAAGTCCCAGTTCGTGGAATGAGGATCGATTTCACCGCTCTTCATCAGCCGGTCGTATATTTCGGTGCCCGGCAGGGGAAGAAAATTGCTGAATTGCGCCCTGTGCAGGGGCAGCTTCATGGCCAATTCGCCTGTTTTTCGGATGTCTTCACGGGTTTCCGTCGGGTATCCCATCATAAAGTAACCGGTCATGCGGATGCCGGTGGATGCATGAACCAGATTGATTTTCTCCGTCATGACTTCCAGCGTTTCGCTTCTCTTCATATCCTCAAGAACACGCGGCGATCCCGATTCGATACCGACCGCGAAAGAATAACAGCCGGCTTTTTCCATGTGCGTCAGCATCTCCTTATCCAGCGTGTCCAGCCTGATGCCATTGGTGCATGCCCAGTCCATGTCCAGCTTTTCTTTTTTCAGTTTTTCGCAGAACTCGATGACCCGCGATTTCACCAGCGTAAAGTTGTCGTCCTCGATGTGAAACTCCCGGATGCCGAACACATTGCGCAAATATTTTATTTCTTCGATGATATTATCGACGCTTCGCGTTCGATATTTGCGGCCGGTATTGACGGCTACCGCGCAATACGTGCATTGATAAGGACAGCCCCGGCTGGTGATAATCGGCGCGATCGGCAGACTTTTAGAAAATGAACCGTGCGGCGCAGCGGGATAAGTCCGGGGATCAATCAAATCCCAGGCGGGGAAGGGGATGTCGTCCGGATTTTCAATACAACCCCTTGGATTGATGACGATGTTCCCCTTATCGCGGTAGAGCAATCCGGGGATGGAATTTATTGTCGTTTTGTTTTCGGATTCGATGAATTCCAGTAATTTCGGCAAACCCGATTCCGCCTCTCCCGCGAAGGCAAAATCCGCGTTTTGCAGACAGCGCATGGTCCCCTCCGGATCGCCTGAAGGATGCGGTCCGCCAACCATTGTAACCGTGTGGGGATTCAATTTCTTGACGATATCGGCGCATTGTTTTGCGGACGTGAAATCGCAGGTGTACATTTGGATGCCGACAATATCCGGCCGTTCCTTCATGATGTAATCGCCAAATGCATGATGATTGATCCTTTCCTTGGCGCAATCCAGGATATTCACGGCGTGATGATTATTACGCAGGACAGAGGCGAGGTATCCCAGGCTGATATTGGGAATGATGATCGGCATTTTAAAGCTCGGCGGCCGCACTAAAGCAACTTTCATGTTTTATAATATCCCCGTAACTTAAAAATATTCAAGTTTAATGATGGTTATCGTTTAATCGCGGATATTGGAAACCGATATTTCTGATAGAAGAAAGAATAACTATAGTTTATCAATTTACAACAGGTAACTTAGTTCTGATTCAATGGCTTGTTTCCCCGAAGCCGTCTCGCCTGTTTGACGTCTTCTTCCGCCAATAGATGCTGTCCGAGTTTTTTATAGGCGAATATTCTTCCATAGTAGGACAGCAGATAATCAGGCCGCAGTTGGATGGCTTTACTGAAATCTTCCACGGCCAATTGGTGCTGCCCCAGCTTATTGTATGCGAAACCACGGTTAAAATAGGCATCAGCGTAATCTTTTTTTAATTTGATGGCTTCGCTGTAATCTTCTATGGCCGGCGAATTTTGACCAAGGATAACGTGAACAGCGCCCCTGTTATTATAAGCGGCGGCAAAATTCGGTTTCAGCCGGATTGTCTGATCAAAGTCCTGAAGGGCGGGTTGATATAGACCCAATTGAAAATTAGCGACACCCCTGTTGTAATAAGCGTTTATGTAATCATCTTTTATATCGATGGCTCTATTATAATGATTCATCGCCTCATCCAATCGGCCTTTGTTAAACAAGACAAGTCCCAGATTGTTGTGCGCCACATAATTGTCTTTTGTCACCTGCAGGGCACGGCTGAATAAAGTGAAATTATTTGTCCAATAGCCGCATTGTTTCCAGGCCAGCATAGCCATAATGATCAAAAACGCAGTTGCCGCCGGCAGCAGTATTGTCCGTATCGTTTTTTTATTCGGAATTACATGCGGAATTCCCCACGCCAACATAACGGCAAGGCCGATGGAAGGCAGGTAATGATAGCGGTCGGCCATCGCATAGGGCGCGGATATGGATATCTGAATGATTCCGATAACCGGCGCGATGGTTATCGCGTACCAGAACCACCCGACAAACAGATAAGGCAGGCGTCTGGCCATGACCACAACCGCGAGAG
The DNA here is from genome assembly GCA_030018675.1 of Smithella sp. Classification (GTDB taxonomy): domain Bacteria; phylum Desulfobacterota; class Syntrophia; order Syntrophales; family Smithellaceae; genus Smithella. The sequence goes on along the minus strand of JASEHT010000130.1, from coordinate 644 downwards.
TGATAATGATAATCAGCAGCGACGCGCCTGAAACATGCCAGAGAGAAATTTCAGCGGGAAAGGGATAGAGAAACGCCATATTCTGAGGCCAGAAGGTTTTTTCCAGATACGTCATAAAGGCAACCGGAGCGTTGGCGATACGCAAACTGAACGGGAGCAACTTCAGATAGGTTGCCTCTCCTTGGGTGGGATGAAACAAGATGGCAACGTTCACCGCCGACAACACAAAGAGGGGCAATTTTTCTTTCAACTGCCAGACAACAGGATTTCTTTTCATTGATGTAAATCTGTTCAGTGGCCAGTAATCCAGAAGGATCATCATCACGGGTAAAGTAACCACCATCGGTTTGCTCATGAGCGCCAGGACAAAAGCAAGCAGGACAAGCAAATATCTTTTCAGGGCGGGTTTTTCCGTGTAATACACATAAAGACACAACGTGAGCATCCAGAAGAAAGCGCTCAAGACATCCTTTCTTTCGGCAATCCAGGCGACGGATTCGACATGAAGCGGATGCAGGGCGAAAAATCCCGCGACGAAGGCACTTTTCCAGGGTGACCGGGTCATGCGGTGAAAAAGCCAGAAGAGCATTAATGTGCTGAGGATGTGAAAAATAAGATTGGTCATATGATACCCGCCGGCATTG
>JASEHT010000012.1 GCA_030018675.1 Smithella sp. | reverse complement strand
TCCAGGGTGGCGACCAGAAAATTGCCGGTTCCTGCCGTCGCGACGGAAGATTTCGCTCGTAACGCCACAGTCGAACCCTGAATCAATCCCGCAATACCTCCGCCGGCAATCAACGCCAGAGTCCATTTCAGCAAAGGGGAAAGATCCAATCCCATGGAGGCTGTGGTGATCGTTCCCGCAACGACGGCAGCGGGTGTGGCGATGATATCCAGAACATGATCAACGCCGGGGATGTAATAGCCGAGCGCTTCCATAACGGTGGCCGAGCCAAAAGCGATGGTTGCGGGGACACTGCCGATCCAGGCAAAACCGGCGGGAAGCTGGATCTGCCCGCTCAATACCGCCAGATTCATAATCAGCAAGGGGACGAAAACCCGGAATCCGCAAGCCGCGCTCAAACCGATGCCGATGATGATTCCCAGGATCGTTTCCATTTTTAATGTCCGAGTTCCATAAATTATTTACGGCAGGTGGTCCGCATCTCTCATCGTATAAGTTGTTGTATCCGGGATCTTATATTTCCTTCAGCAGTCTGTTTTCCGGAAGTTCTTCGATGTTTCTGCCTAACGCGTCCAAAGCGGCGGAAAGGGATTCAAATTCAGCATTCTCGGTAAAGAACATCTTATTGATTCCTCTCTTTTCAATCGCGTCAATGACGTACTTGATCGTCAACGCGCCGACATCAATGGCCGGTTGATAACCGCGTTGGGCGCCGTCATCAATCTCCGCAATGGAAATAATACCGCTTTTCACCAGATCGAAAAGAATTTCATTGACAAAGCGGATGGGAATTTCCAGTTGAATCGATATTTCAGCGGCCGTCATCGGTTTGTCTCCACGCACAAAGTTTTTAATCAGACGGCCGGTGACCATCAGAGAAAGCAGCACACGAAGCCGACGGCTGGCCTGAAGAAAATCAGATTCAAATTCGTACGTATCAGCGTTTTGATAGGCAAAAGCTATTTCGGCTCCGAATAGAATAATCAACCAGCTCAGCTGCACCCACATCAGAAAAAGAGGAAGCGCGGCAAAGCTTCCGTAAATGGCGTTATAGTTCGCGACGCCGACCTGAAAAGTGATGTAGGCTAACTGCACCACCTGAAACGCCGTGCCGGCTACCACGCCCGCCACCAGACCGGAAGAAAAACGCACCTTTGTGTTCGGCATAAAAATATATAAGAAGGTGAAAAGAAACCACATCAGGGTATAGGGAAGAATTTCCATCAACAGCAGAAACAGAGAACCTAATCCCCCTAAAACGGAAAATTTTTCAACGACAAAATGAATCTGCGTTGTAATAAAAACAGTCACGCCGCCGGAGAGAATGAGGAGAAACGGACAGACCAGCATAAGCGACAGATAATCGCCGAACATTCTGCCCACGGTTCTTTGTTCCTTGATTCCCCATATGTCATTAAAGGAAATTTCAATCTGCCTCAATACTTTAACCACCGCCCATAATAAAACGACCAGACCGATGCCCGCGATCAGCCCTCCTCGGGTGTTTTCCAGAAGGGAATGGGAAAATTGAATCACGTTGGCGATAATTTCCTCATGACCGGCAAGTTTGCTGCGCAACTGTTCTTCCAGCAATTTCTCAAAACCGAAACCTTTGGCAATACCGAAAGCCATGGCGACAACAGGAACGACGGAGATCAAGGAATAAAACGTCAGGGCTGAAGCGCGCAGGTAACATTTGTCCTCATCAAATCCTCTGATCGAAAGGAGCAGGACTCTGACCAGATTGACGAGAAAGGATTTGCTCGGCGGCAGGTGAGCGCGACGGATTCGCCAGATATCGTTCTTGATAAAATTGGTCGCTTCCTGAATTTTTCCCCATATTTTCTTCATCATTCTCCTCCGCAGTTTGACCGGTATGGCAAGGCATTATCGATTATAAAACTGAAACGCCGCGCTTATCGTTGTATATTATCGTTAATCTTCGGTTGAAAGTATAAAAATAACGGATAGGTATGTCAATCAGAAACTCGGTCGGCGCAAGTCTATTTATTCACAGCCCTCGTTCGCTCTCAATGGGACCATCCTCGCTTTTTGCTTGCTCATAATTCGGTTCAATTAAACATGAAAAAATGGTATTAATGATAAAACTTTTTAAACGGGAAGAATCTTTCCATTGGAGAAGAAAAACCATGAAAATAAGATTATCAATGGATAAAAACGTACTGCGAATGTTTCTTTCCATCGTTGCCGTGACCATGCTCGTCAGTTCATGTTATTATTACCCGCGGGAACAAGTCATTCATCAATCCGCTCCTGATGAAAACATTGCAGCCATTACCCAGATTTATTTTTATCCCAACAAGAATCAATCGACCGAAAGGCAATCGCGCGATCATTTCGAATGCTATAACTGGGCGGCGGATCAAACCGGATTTGATCCCAGCGCATCGTCCATTGTGCCGGTACAGCGCGTCCGCGTTGTACCCATGCCACCCCCCGGACATGATACGGTCGCGATGTCCATCGCCGGAGCCGTTCTGGGCGCTTTAATCGCCGGCCCCAGACACGCCGGAGGAGGCGCTCTCATCGGTGCGGCCAGCGGCGCCATGGCCGGCGCGATTTCCGATGCGACCCGCGCGGATTCGGCCAGACAGATCGAGGAAGCCTATCAGAACCACAATCAGGGGCGGGATTTTCGCAGGCAGAAACAGGCGCTGCAGTTCCGCCGGGCCATGTCGGCCTGCATGGAAGGCCGCGGATACACGGTCAGATAATCATTTCCAACGAATCAGGAGGTTATCGCAATGGGCGTAATGACATCAAAAATAAGTTTTCATCAATATTTGACGATCGGAATATTCATCATCCTGTTCCTAGGCGCGGGCTTTTTCGGCGCTATTCAAACCGCGCAGGCCGATCCTCCCAAGCGGTCCCGTGAACAAACGGTAAAAAGATCACCGGCCCCCCAACAGAAGACATCCGCCGATTCACGGTACAGACCGAACCGTTCCTATCCTTCCCGCGGCCAGGCCGTCAGATCGCTTCCCAGGGATCACCGGGTTGTGATACACGGGCAATCGCGTTATTATGCTGCACACGGTTCCTGGTACAGACCGTATCGCGGACGATATGTTGTCGTCGCACCTCCCATCGGCTTGTTCGTTTCTTTTCTCCCCTTTGCATACACCACAATATGGTTCCGCGGCATGCCCTACTATTATGCGAATGACACGTATTACACCGGAACCGGCGGCGGCTATGTTGTGGTTGAACCGCCTCCTGCGGACGGACGTGAAACACCTCCTTTCGAAGCGGATCGTGACGATGTCGACGACAACAGAATGTTCGTTTATCCCCGTCATAACCAAAGCGAGGAACAGCAGGCATTCGATCGTTACGAATGTCATCAATGGGCAGCGGATGAAACCGGTTATGACCCGACAGCGCTTTCACCGGAAGTGCCGACGCATCAAATAAGGCTGAAGAGATCCGATTATCAGAGGGCGATGTCGGCCTGCCTTGACAGCCGGGGTTATACCGCGAGATAACTTTCGCTCTCCGATAAAGACTCTAATGACGTGAAACGTAAAACCCTGCAGATTCACCGCAAAGGAGCCCCTCATGGACAATAATGATTTTTTAAAAAAAATGATGGATTTTCACAAGGCGTCTTTTGAAAATTATTTTTCGACGATGGCCACGCTTCAGGACAATACGGAAAAGCTCTGGGAAGCCTTTGCCAGCAATACGCCGGGCATCAGCGAAGAGAACAAAATAATCATGAAGCAATGGACGGACGAATTCAAGAAGAACCGTGCATCGTTCAAAAAAGCCATTGACAGCGGATACACTAAAGCGGAAGCCTTTTTTGATTTCAACGAAATTCTCTCGTTTCAGGATCAAAGTGAAGCGACGTTTAATACTTTTCTGAATCAGGCGGACTGGATGCCCGAAGATTTCAAAAAAGCGCTGAAAGACCTTGCCGACGCGTACAGGAAAGGCCGTGAAGATTTCAAAAAATATGTTGAAGAAAATATCAATCACCTGCAGGGGGTTTTCTCAACCGCCGACAAAAAGTCAGAAAAGACAAAACGTCAAAAGTAAGTTTCTGCAATTCCGACAAGCAGCGATATGGTGAGGCCGTTCAGCCGGCGTCGATGACATCGCGGATTCCCGACTGAATGAGCCTGTACACTGGTTTAAAAATCAGATTTCTTGCATGGCTTTGCGATGCTCGCTGATGAGCGCTTTTTTGGAAACGCCCAAGTCTATGATATCCCAGGGGAGAAATTCATCATATTTTTTTTCACGATACACGTAGAAGTCGGGGTTGATATTAACCTCTTTTAACGCCCGCGCCCAGTTCCCCTCCAAACGGTTGACCGCCAGCAGGATTTCTCCCACACGCCTGTCCCCCAGCGAAAGCAGCGCCTGGATGTAGTTCCACTTGGGAACGTCATGAATGACTTTGACCTGTTTGTCGTTGCGGAAGGCGTTTTTGATTTTCCTGATTTTCTTGGCGGCCAGGCCGACATCCTCCAGGGCGCACCACTGAAAGGGCGTCGACGGTTTGGGGATAAATTGATTAACGCTTAACGTGACCCGGCGGAATTTTTTCTTGCCCGCGAACGTGACACGGACATGATGCTGAATTTTCTTCGTCAGTCCGATAATGGCGTCAATATCGTTCTCCTCTTCTTTGGGCAGTCCGATCATAAAATAGAGTCTCAGGTTTTGAATATCATTTCCCGCAAACAGTTCCGCTGCGCGAAGGATGTCTTCTTCGGTGATGCCTTTCCTCAAAACATCCCGCATCTTTTGGCTGCCGGCCTCCGGCGCCAACGCGACAGTTTCGATGCCGTTTGCCTTTATTAATTCGACCATACCTTCGTCAATCCGGTCAATCCGCAGGGAACCGAGGCCCACCTGAGCCTCGCCCTCCAGAATATAACGGCATATCTTTTTGAGATCGGGATGATCGGATACCGCCGTACCGACAAGCCCTATTTTATTTTTTCTTTTCAGGCCGCTACGGACGGAAGCGATGATTTCCTCAAGGCTGCGAAAGCGAACCGGACGATAGACAAAACTGGCGGCGCAAAAACGGCATCCCCGGGCGCAACCCCGGTTGACTTCCATGAGAAACATGTCGCCCATTTCTATGCCGGGTGCACTGACGACTTCCTGGGTCCGGAATGCGTTGATGTTTTCGGGACGCGTAATTTTTACTTTCGCGGGAAGATTTTTATCACGCGGCTTGATCGATTGAATCCTGCTTTCGGCGGAATAGGTTGGCTCGTATAAACCCGGGACGTAAATATTATTGACGCGCCTTTGCAAATTGATCAGAAAATTATTCCGACCCCGACCGACAAGCCGCGCCTCTTCATAGCTGCGGCAGAATTCCGGCAAAACGTCTTCCGCCTCGCCGAGAATAAACACATCGAAAAAATCGGCCAGCGGCTCGGGATTCAGGGTCAGCGAAACGCCGCCGCCGATCACCAGCGGATATTTTTCCGAGCGGTCTCCGGCCGTCAGCGGAATGCCCGCCGCATCCATAATTCTTAAAATATTGGGATAATCGTTTTCGAAAGATACGGAAAAAGCCAAAATATCAAATTCGGCGATGGGTTTTTGATTTTCCAGGCTGAAGATTCCCGCCGCTCCGGAAACGAATCTGGCGTCGTTTCCGGAAACGGACAGGAATGCCCTCTCACAAAGAAAGGAAGGTTGAGCATTAAAAAGTTGATAAACGGTCTGGAATCCGAGATTCGCCATGCCTACGTGGTATTGATTGGGATAGGCAAGGCAAACCGTATTATATTCCCCCCATACTTTTTTTACATATCCGGTTTCATTCTCCAGAATACGGTTGTATTGCTGTTTCAGTTTCCAATCCATGATTTTACCATGGCCCATGTCCCGCAAGGCTCCTCATTGCTGACGGAACCTTAGTCGGCCTGACGCCGTAAGAATGTCGGAATTTGTATATCCATATTTTCAGTATCGTCGCCAAGCCCCACGACGGCCACCTCGCCGCTGTTAATTTTTCTATCCTTGCGGATGAACGCGGGCGTCGATAAATCTTCTCTCCGAAAACCGCCCAGCCGCGTGACATTACTCATGGACTCACTTCTTCTGGCGGTCATGTCGTCAAATCCGGTGGCAATGACGGTAATGCGAATTTCATCTTCCATATTCTGATCGATCACCGTGCCGAAAATAATATTCGCGTCTTCATCCGCTTCTTCCTGAATCAGGGACGACGCCTCGTTGACCTCATACAGGCTCATGTCCGGCCCGCCGGTGATGTTCAGCAGAATGCCGTGCGCGCCCTGAATGGTGTTGTCTTCCAGCAGAGGCGACGAAATCGCCCTTTGCGCCGCTTCCACCGCCCGGTTTTCGCCGCTGGCCACGCCGGTGCCCATGATCGCCATGCCCATATTGCTCATGACGCTTTTGACATCGGCGAAGTCCAGATTGATCAAACCCGGCACCAGAATCAGATCGGATATGCCTTTTACCGCCTGATAAAGAATGTCGTCGGCTTTTTTGAAAGCCTCCAGAAGCGACAAATTGCGTCCGCCCAGACTCAATAACCGCTGATTGGGAACAACAATCAGCGTATCCACGGCTTCACGCAACTGCGCGATGCCTTCCTCCGCCTGAAGATTACGTTTTTTCCCTTCAAACTGGAAAGGCTTGGTCACCACGGCAATGGTCAGGATGCTGCATTCACGGGCTATTTCGGCGATAACCGGCGCGGCTCCCGTTCCCGTGCCTCCGCCCATGCCCGCGGTGATAAAAATCATGTCCGCTCCTTCCAGATAAGGCCGGATTTCATCACGCGATTCCAGGGCGGATTGACGGCCGATTTCCGGATCCGACCCGGCTCCCAGCCCCTTGGTAATTTGCGTGCCGATTTGAATCTTAATCGGCGCGCTGGACACGCCGAGAGCCTGCGCGTCCGTGTTGGCGTTGACGAAATCAACGCCCTGCAGGCAGGATGCAATCATGGTGTTGACCGCGTTGCCTCCCCCCCCGCCTACTCCAATGACTTTGATCTTTGCCAGATTTTCACTACATATTTCGGTTAATTCAAACATGCTCACTCCTTCCTTTCAGAAAAATTCTGAAAACATTTTTTTGACTGTCCTGGTTATATTCCCAAACATTCCTGTTGAAACGCCGTTTAAAACATTCTGGTTGTGACCGTAGATGATCAGTCCCACGCCGATGGCATGCGCCGGGGAATTCACAATGTCATTCAATCCTCCCACGCCGATGGGAATGCCCTTGCGCGCCGGCATGTCAAATATCTTTTCAGCCAGTTCGCTGATGCCTTCCAGAAGGGACGTGCCCCCCGTCAGGACGACCCCCGCCGCCAGTAAATCTTCAAACCCGAATTTAACAACTTCATTGTATGCAAGATTCAAGATCTCTTCCATACGCGGCTCCATAATGCGTCCCAGTATCTGACGCGACACTTCCCGGTCCTCCCTGCCGCCCAGACTGGGAACCCGGATAGTTTCGTCTTTCGGAATCAGGGACGTCATGGCGCAACCGTGTTTGATTTTAATCTTCTCCGCTTCGGCCAGCGGCGTGCGCAAACCGGTGGAAATATCCGACGTCAGGTAATTGCCGCCGACCGGCAATATGGCCGTGTGTTTGATGCTGGATTCGGAAAAAATGGTCACGGATGTGTTGGCGCCTCCCATATCGACCAGAACAACCCCCAACTCCTTCTCATCGTTGCTCAACACCGCATCACCAGCGGCCAGTTGCTCCAGAATGATGCCGTCAATATCCAGGCCGACGCGGCTGACGGATTTTTCGATATCCTGAATAGCGGCGATCGATCCGGTGACAATGTGCACTTTGGCCTCCAGGCGGACGCCGGACATACCCACGGGATCTTTGATGCCTTCCTGTCCGTCAATCACATAGCTTTGGGGTAGAACATGGAGTATTTTTCTGCCGATGGGGATGGCGATGGCTTCGGACGCTTCGATAACCCTTTGCACGTCTTTTTCATCCACTTCCCTGCCCTTGATTGAAACGATGCTCAAAGAGTTTTGTCCCTTGATGTGGCTGCCGGAAATCCCGACAAAAACGGAATTGATGCGGCAGCCGGACATATGTTCGGCTTCCTCGACCGCCGTCTTGATCGAATCCACCATACTGTCGATATTGACGACGGTTCCTTTTCTCATTTCCTTGGTTTGAGATGTTCCGATGCCGATTATATCGATGCCGGTGTCGGTTACATCACCCACAATAGCCGTGGTCTTCGTTGTTCCTATGTCGAGACCAACCAACACATTGCTTCTTTTTCCCATCAGCGTTCTCACCTCTTTTAAATATTTTTAACGATATATCTCATATCAGATAATGCCTGCCCTTGCCGCTCTGTTCCGTTTTTTCCGGAACGTTCTTGCGTTTGACCGTGGCCTTCGAATTGTCCGATAAATCGACGCACAGATAACCTGTTTTCAGGCCCCTGTTTTCCAGATCGTCTAGAACAGGTTTCAGTTTTTTCAGTTTTTCTTCAAAGCCTTCCGAACCGAGTTTCAAGTAAAGACCGTTGTCTGAAATCACCGAGAGCCCGAATAAATCGTCAACGTTCATCTCGGAAATCATCCCCAGATATGGATATTCGGAGGATTCGGACAAGACTTTCAATAAATTGAGCGTGTTCAGAAGCAGCGGTGTTTGAATATGATTTTTTCCGCTGATGCCCGTAATAACGGGAAAATCCACCTCGTCGTTTTTCCCCAATCGCTTGAAGATAAAGCCTTTCACATCCATCAGGTAAAATTCGCCGGACATTTTAACCAGGGCGAGAGGCGTCCGCTCCTTGACTTCCATGACCAGTTTCCCGGGAAGTTCCCTACCGACATAAACATCTTCCACCCAGGTATTGACGCGAATCCGGCGCGTGACCGCGTCCGTATTGACGGCCAGAAGATTTTGCGCCAACTTAATATCAGCCGCGGTCAGAACTTCCTTCTCGGTTAATTCCTTCAATCCTCGCACGGACACTTCCCGCACGTGAAAATATGGACTGCTTAAAAGATAGGCGTATGTATAAATAAACAGCGAGCAGAGAACCGCAGCGGCGAAAAGCAATCCCGCCGCGCCCAGAAAATCACCGGACATATCGGTAAATCGGCGACGGACGCGGTTCTGCTTGATTTTCAATTCCGTTTTCTTGCGCTTCAATTTCCCGATCATTCATCTTCTCCGACAATCACGACTTCAGTGTCCAAAACTAAATTTTTTTCTTTTTTAACTCGCGACTGCACTGTTTCAATGAGCCGCATAATGTCCGCGGCGGTAGCGCCTCCCCGATTGATGATAAAATTGGCGTGCTTGGACGATATTTGCGCGCCACCCACAGCCATGCCTTTCAATCCCGATTCTTCGATGATTTTTCCGGCCGCCTGCCCCGGCAAATTCTTAAAGATTGATCCCGCGCTGGGAAAATCCAAAGGATGTTTTTCCCGGCGCCAAAGCAATATCTCGTTGATCGTTTCCTTGATTTTTGAACGTTCTCCTTTTTCCAGTTTTAAAAGCGCTCCGAGGATGACCGTCCCGCGGGGAAAAGACGTATTGCGGTAACCGAAAATAATTTCATTTCGCTTCATCGTTTTTTTGACGCCGTCGGCTTCCAGCACGGTCACCGATTCGACCACATCCTTCATTTCTCTTCCATACGCGCCGGCGTTCATCCAGACGGCGCCTCCGACACTGCCGGGAATGCCGGAACAGAATTCCAGACCGGTCAGTTCCTCCGTAATCGACAGATGGACCACACTGCTCAGCGCCGCGCCGGCCTGAGCGTAAATAAAACCTTTCCCGCCGCCGGCCGGTTCGCATGTAACATCCTTAAACCCTGTCATCAGAACAATGGCGCCCTGATATCCGCCGTCCCTCACAATCACATTGGTCAGATTTCCCGCTATGAAATATTTTTTTCTATGCTCCGAAAGCTTTCCTATTATTTGCGCCAGTTGATCCTCGTTCTCCGCAAAAACCAGCGCCTCGGCTTTTCCTCCGACCGCGAGCGACGTATGCAGCGACATGGGTTCATCATAAAGAATCCTCCCGCAATCCATGTCTCCCAGAACGTCTTTCATTTCATTTTTCGCCGTCATCCCTTCTTCTTTTCCCTCGCCACCAGCTGTTTGATGAACGCTTCACCGATTTTATAGATACTTCCGGCTCCGATCGTGGCAACCGTGTCCTTTTCCCGGGCCGTTTTTAATAGATAGTCGACCGTCGCTTCCGCATCCGGAATATATTCAACATGCTTATGTCCCGATTTCCGGATAGCCTCGCAAAGCGCGGCGGAATGAATCCCGGCAATCGGTTCTTCGCTGGCCGGATAGATGTCGTTCACAATCAGAATGTCAACATCGCTGAACGCTGTCGTAAATTCTTCAAAAAGAGCCTTCGTCCTCGTAAACCGGTGCGGCTGAAAAACAACGATCAATCGGTCCTTCCAGATCTGCCGCATGGCCGTCAGGGTCGCCTTGATCTCGGTCGGATGATGACCGTAATCGTCGACAACCGTTATCTCTCCGACACGTCCTTTAATCTCCAGCCGGCGCTGCACCCCGGAAAAACTTTTCAAGCCCTCCCGGATAGTCGCCAGATCAAGATTCAGCTCGCGCGCAACGGCGATAGCCGCCAGAGAATTATAAACATTGAACAACCCGGGCACGATTAATTCAATCTTTCCCAGCTTCTCCCCTTTATAAACCAGGGTGAAGCAGGTTTTTCTTTTCGTGAATTTGATGTTTTCGGCGCTGTAATCCGACGGCGTTTCGATGCCGTAAGTAATCATCCGTCGTTTGATAGACGGAACAATCTCCCGCACATGGGCGTTGTCGTGACAGAGCACCGTGCAGCCGTAGAAGGGAACGATGTTGGCGAATTTGAGAAACGCCTCTTTGATTTCAGCAATCCCCGGATAATAATCAAGATGTTCACGGTCTATATTGGTAATCACGGCGATGGTGGGCGACAGCTTCAAGAATGAACCATCGCTTTCGTCGGCTTCGGCGACGATGATCTCCCCGTCCCCCAGGCGGGCGTTGCTTCCGATGCTGGCCAGTTTTCCCCCAATGACCATCGTCGGATCGAGATTGCCCTGAGCCAAAATTGTGGAAATCATGGACGTAGTGGTGGTTTTGCCGTGACTGCCGGAAACGGCAATGGAAAATTTCATTTTGAGCAGCTCCGCCAGCATTTCCGCGCGGGGAATCACCGGAATATTTCTGCGATGCGCTTCGATGACTTCGGGATTGTTCTCCCCGACCGCCGTAGAGGTGACCACGACATCGGCAATTCCGATGTTTTCCGCCGCATGCCCGATCACTATTTTCGCGCCGATTTTCTGCAAACGCGCGGTGGTGTCCGACGGTTGAACATCAGACCCGCCGACATTATAACCGAGATTCACCAGCACTTCGGCAATCCCGCTCATGCCGATTCCGCCGATTCCGACAAAGTGTATGCACTTTACTTTGCGCTGCATTAAACTTTTTTCTTTTTCCTGCTTCATGGATTCTTTCACCGCTCTATTTTTTCGTACCGAGTAATTTTAGACAATCGTCAACGATTGTTCCCGCCGCATCGGGCTTGCTCATCTTCAACGCATTGCGCTCCATAGCCCGCAACTGCTGTTCATCCGTCAACAGATTTTTCACGACTTCAAATAATTTCACGCCGCTGAGATCTTTCTCCCGAATAACTTTCGCGGCGCCTTCTTGCTCCAGGGCCTGCGCGTTTTTCAACTGATGATCGTTGGCGGCCCACGGAAAGGGGATGAGAACGGACGCCTTCCCCGCGGCGGTGATTTCCGCAAGGGACGTGGCTCCCGCACGGCAGATGATTAAATCCGCCTCTGCGTAGGCTTGGGCCATGTCCACGATAAAATCCTTCACCACGGCCCGGATGTCGGATTCTTCGTAGGCTTTTCTCACGTCCTCGAGCTGTCGCAGACCGGTTTGATGAAGGATTTTAATTTTATCTTTCAAGCTCTGAAGCTGCGGCAGCATATCCATCACGCTTTTATTAATGGCCTCCGCGCCCTGCGAACCGCCGAAAATAAGCAGACACCACTCCTTCTTATCTTTATTTTTCTCACCCGTGCCCGCGCTGAGCGACGCCCTGACAGGATTGCCGCTGAACACAACCTTTTCCGGAGGAAAGAACGTCCGGGTCTGCGCATAGGTCACGAATATTCTATCCGCGAACTTCCCCAGTATTTTGTTGGTGACGCCGGGAATGGCGTTCTGCTCGGCGACCGCCGTGGGTAAATTCATGCAATAGGCGGCCAGCACAGCCGGTCCGGACGCGTAGCCTCCGACACCGAAAACCAGGTCAGGACGGAACTGTTTTAAAATTCGCCTGGACTGCCATAAGCTTACCGGAATCTGATAAATCCCCTTGAGCAACGCCTTCATTCCCCGCCCTTTTACCCCTTCAATGTCGATGGTTCTCAATTCATAACCGATTTTTTTCAGCAACCGGCTCTCAATCCCTTTTTTTGTCCCGATAAAAATAATCTCTGTCGTCCCGTCTCTTTTGATGAATTCTTCAGCGAGGGCAATCCCCGGAAATAAATGACCTCCCGTTCCTCCCCCCGCAATTACCACCCGCATTTTCCGCTCCCGATAAAACCCGTTACACGATATTTCCCGTCACGCATGGTTTAAACTCCCATTCGTCACGTTTGCGTGGAAATGTTCAGCAAAATTCCCACCGCCGTCATGCTCATCAGGAAGGCGGTTCCACCATAACTTAAAAAAGGCAGCACCAGGCCTTTCAGCGGAATCAGTCCCATGACGCCGGCAATATTAATAAAAGCTTCCAGGGCAATCACCATCGTGAGGCCAGCGGCCAGCAACGTCCCGAAAAAATCCGGCGCTTTCATGGCGATCGTGAAGCCGCGATAAGCGAAGAGGGCAAACATGATGATGACAATGGTGACGCCGATAAATCCGCTCTCTTCGGCGATGATGGAGATAATAAAATCCGTATGCGGCTCCGGCAGATAAAACAGTTTCTGCATCCCTTCGCCGATGCCCACCCCGAAAGCGCCTCCGGACCCGAATGAAATCAGGGATTGGATAATCTGAAAGCCGGTGTTGTCCGGATCTTTCCAGGGATTCAGGAAAGCGAGTAGACGTGTCAGGCGGTAGCCCTTGTAAAAAATCAAGGCGATGCCTATGGGAATGAAAGCGGCCACGAGAAACAGAAGATGCTTCATCTGCGCTCCCGCGATGCACAACATCATCAGAAAGATGGTTGCAATAATCACCGCCGTTCCGAAATCCGGTTGCAGCAAAACGAGCAATATGACCGCACCGGTCACGCCCAGGGGAACAAGAACGCCTCGGGCGAAATTCTTGATCTGGCAGGCTTTCCGCGTCAATAAATGCGCGAGGAAAATAATCATCGTGATCTTGACCATTTCCGTTACCTGAAAAGAAAATCCGCCCAGATTCAGCCAGCGCGTAGCCCCTCCGCGCTTCATGCCCAGCGACGGCACAAAGAGCAGCAGCAGAAATACAAAGGACAGCGCCAGAGCGGGATAAGCCAGTTTTTTTAAATAGATGTAGGGAAGCTTTGTCATGACCATCATAGAAATGAGGCCCAGCACGACGAAGACAAGTTGCTTTTTCAGGAAATACTGTCCGTCTTTGAATTTTTCCAGAGCAATAATCGAACTGGACGAATAGATCATCGCCGTGCCGACAATGATCAGAATTAAAGTGACCAGAAGAAGAACAATGTCCGGCAGTCTTTCTTCTTTTTTAAACGCAGCATCCATTTACAGAGACCTCACCGCATCTTTGAAATAATTCCCCCGCTCCTTGTAATCGGCAAATTCGTCGAAACTCGCGCACCCCGGGGAAAGCACAACAATATCGCCGGGCGAAGCACTCCGGTAAGCTTCTTCCACGGCGTCCCGCAATTTTATCTTTTTAACCGCCGGCACATCGTCGCCGATCAACGAGGCGATGCGTTCGCGCGCTTCCCCGAACAGAATTATTCTTTTGGCTTTTGATTTCAGCGCAGGCCGCAGCGACTCGAAATCGCCGTCCTTATCACGTCCTCCCAGAAGCAAAATGACAGGAGAGGGAAAAGTTTCCAGCGCCCGTAAAACCGCGCCCACATTGGTTCCTTTGGAATCATCGTAAAAGCGGACGGAATGCTTCTCATCGACAAATTCGATTCTGTGCGGCAGGCCGCGAAACGCCCCGACCGCCTCGATAATGTCCTCCCGGTGACAACCGCAAATGCGCGCCGCCGCGATAGCGGCCATGGTATTTTCCGCATTATGCGAACCCGGCAGGTTGATCCTGTTCAGAGGGTATATTTCTTTTTCGGCATCGTTCATTTTCAGAACAATATTGTCGCCGTCAACAAACAGACCTTTGTGCAAAAGGCTGTTGGAACTGAATTTGACGAGCCGGGATTGAACGCTGTCCGCTATGGCCAACTGTTCGTCATCCGCGGCATTGACAATCGCGAAATCTTCCCCGGTTTGGTTGGCGAAGATTCTCATCTTGATGCGTTTGTATTCGTCAAACGAGCCGTGATAATCGGTGTGATCACGCGTCACATTCAGCAGGACGGCAATGAAGGGCCTGAATGCCTCTATCCACTGCAACTGAAAACTGCTGATTTCCGCGACGACAAAATCGGCCGTTTGGGATGTTTCCAGAAATTCCACCAGAGGCTTGCCGATATTGCCGCCGACGAAGACGTCTTTTCCCGAGTTTTTCAGAATGTCGCCAAGCAAGGTCGTGGTGGTTGTCTTGCCGTTGGTTCCGGTGACCGCGATAATGGGAACGCTGATCAAACGACCGGCCAGTTCTATCTCGCTGATAACGGGAATGTTCATTTGCAGGGATTTTGTCAACAGTTCATTGCGGGGCGGAACGCCCGGTGAAGGAACCACCAGGGCGGCATCTTTCAACACATCCGCGTTATAGGCGGCTATCTCCAGCCATTTCTCTCCGGAAATTTTTTCGAAATCATCTCCCCACTGATCGGGAGTTTTTTTATCGGTCACGGTTACCCTTGCCCCCTGATTTCCCAGAAACCGGGCGACGGCGACTCCCGTCCTGCCCATGCCGATAATGACTATTTTCTTCCCTCTGAAATCCATATTGCCTCTATCGTAACTTCAACGTGCTCATGGCCATCAACGCCAACAAGATGGAAATGATCCAGAACCGCACAATGACTTTCGGCTCCGCCCATCCCTTCAGTTCGAAATGATGATGCAACGGGGCCATTTTGAGAATCCGTTTGCCGCCCGTCATCTTGAAATAGCCGACCTGAAAAATCACCGAAAAGGTTTCAATGACAAAGATGCCTCCGACAATAGCCAGCAGGATTTCCTGTTTGGTCATCATGGCCACCGCGCCGAGGGCGCCGCCCAGGGAAAGAGAGCCGACATCTCCCATAAAGACTTCAGCCGGATAGGAATTAAACCAAAGGAAGCCGAGCCCCGCTCCCACAACCGCCCCGCAAAACACCGCCAGTTCCCCGGCGCCTGAAACGTAGGGGATCTGCAGATAGGAAGCGACTTTAACGTTCCCGGCGAAGTAGGCGAACAGGACGTAGGTGGCAAAGCAGATGATCACCGGACCAATGGCCAGCCCGTCCAGGCCGTCCGTCAGGTTAACGGCATTGGCCGCGCCAACGATAATAAACGTGCAGAGCAAAACATATCCCCAGCCGAGATTCGGCAACACCGTCTTGAAAAATGGAATGGTGATTTGCTGATTAAAACCCGGCTTCATGTAAAGAATGATACTGACGAATAAGGCGATGATGATTTCTGCAATCAACCGTTTTTTACCGGAAATGCCTTTCGAACTTTTGCCCGCCAGTTTGCTGTAATCATCAACAAAGCCTATCAATCCGAATCCGACCGTCACCAGCAAGATCAGCCAGACGTATACATCTGAAAGATTCGTCCACAGCAGCGTGGAAATCACCACGGCGAAAATAATCAATAGGCCGCCCATCGTCGGAGTGCCTTTTTTTATCAAATGGCTCTGTGGTCCGTCATCCCGGATCTGCTGGCCGATCTGCATGGCCTGCAGTTTCTGAATCATCCACTTTCCGAAGATCAGGCTGATAAGAAGCGCGGTGATGGCCGCGAATATAGTCCTGAACGTTATGTAACGAAACACGTTAAAGAACGAAATCGTTTCATGTAAAGGATACAACAAGTAGTAAATCAATTTTTATTCACTCCCCGTCGAAGGATTATCTTTTATGGCGCTTTTGTCCCGGCCAAAGTCCTCGCAAATACGAGCGACAAATTCTTCCATTTTCATCCGGCGGGAACCTTTCACCAGAACCCAATCGCCCTTTTTCAAATGTTTGTTCAAATAATCGGTCCCTTGTTCTCCATCGGATAAAAAGAAAATGTTTTCCGGCGACATTCCGCCTTCCATCGCGGCCGCGGCGATAATCTTGGAAAAATCGCCTCTGAGAAAAAGCGCTTTGACGCCGATGGTGGCGATCAGCATGCCTATTTTTCGGTGCATCTCTTCGGCTTCCGTTCCCAGTTCCAGCATGTCGCCGAGAAAAACAAAACCGTTATGATTTGTTTTCAAATCCTTCAAGGTCATCAAGGCTTCCCGGACCGAAGCGGGATTCGCATTATAGGAATCATCCAGCACAAAAGCGCCGTTGTTCAGCTTAATAATTTCCATTCTTCCGCTGAAGGGTCGAAACTCCGCCAGACCTTCCGATATCGTCTGAATATCCACATCCGCTGCAACCGCCACTGCAGCGGCCGCCATGGCGTTGTAAACATGATGAAGGCCGGTAATTTTCATATCCGTCTTCTGAACATTTCCTCTGATGATCAGATTGAAGCGCGTTCCTCTGGCGCCGTTTCTTTCTATATCTTTCACGGTGACGTCTGCGTTCGGACTCATACTGAACGTGACCTTGCCGCCCCGCCATTTTTCGGAAGCACCCGCAACGGCTTCATCATCAAGATTGATGACCGCAATGGCCGGCGGAGACATATTCAAAAACAAATCGCTTTTTTCCTCCCGGACGGTCGCCATTGTTCCCAGGCCTTCCAGATGCGCCGGGCCGATGTTGGTGATCAATCCGATCGTCGGTTCGGCAATTCGGGTGAGCCTTTTTATCTCGCCCCTGGCGTTGGTGCCCATTTCCAGAATCACCATTTCATGTTGATCATTGAGATGGAATATTGTCTGCGGCAGGCCGATCAGGTTGTTCAGATTTCCTTCCGTCTTCAAAATATTCTTTTTCCGGGCGATGATGGACGCTATCATTTCCTTCGTGGTGGTTTTGCCCGAAGAGCCGGTCAGCGCGATCACGGGCACGGAAAATTTTTTTCTCCAGTCATGAGCCAAATCGCCCAGCGCCGACAAGGTATCCGCGACCCTGATCACGACATGCCCCTGATCAGCCATAACACTGCTGATTTTTTCTTCTTCATGAATCAGGATTCCCGAAGCACCTTCTCTGAAGACCGTGTCAGCATAATCATGACCGTCAAAATGCTCCCCTTGCAGGGCAATAAAAAGATTCCCCTTTTTGAGAGAACGGGAATCGGTGGAAATCCCGTAAAAAACAGTTTCCGGCGATCCGGACAGCAACGTTCCGGACGTGGCTTTCAATACATCCTTCAACAAAAATACAGGTGATTCGTTCTTCATCATTTTTCGGCGTTCAACTCCTCGATTCCAGGATCTGTTTCACCACAACACGATCGTCGAATTTTATCTTTTCCGATCCCAGAATCTGGTAGTCTTCATGCCCCTTTCCCGCGATTAATATGATATCGTCTTTTTCGGCCACGCTGATGGCTTCTTCAATGGCTTTCCGGCGATCGGGAACAACCATGTAAATCCTGGCATCTCCATTCAAGCGGAATGCGCCGATTTCATTTTTCTTAATCTGACTTTTGTCAACCCCCTGCTCTATTTCCGCAATGATCGCCAGCGGATCTTCCATCCGCGGATTATCAGATGTGATAATCGTCAGATCGCTGTAGTGAGTCGCCGCTTCGCCCATCAGCGGTCTCTTCCCCCGATCCCTGTTTCCTCCGCAACCGAAAACCGTGATGATCTTCTTCTTTTTCAGTTCCGTAAGGTTCTGCAGGACGCGCCGGAGGGCGTCGTCCGTGTGCGCGTAATCGACAAAAATGCTGCTGCCGGCAGAGGAATCAACAGGCTCCAGCCTTCCGGGCACATTGGACATTTTTTCAATGCCCTTTTGAATGACAGCAGGATCAATTTGTAAAATAAAGGCCGCTCCGACGGCGGCCAGAATATTGTAAAGATTAAATTTCCCTATAAGAGGGGATGCGATGGAAAAAGATTCTCCCGCCAGATCAACCCGGGCTTTTATGCCCTTCAGCGATAATTCATGGCTGATCGCCCGGATAACGCATTCGTTCTCGATTCCATAGGCCAGCCCCGGCTGCGATACTTCTTTTAATATTCTACGGCCCCATGGATCATCGGCATTGATAATCATTTTCTGCGCATATTTCTTTGCGCTGTGGGTCAATATTTCGGAGAAGAATCTTTTTTTGGCCTGAAAATAATTTTCCATAGTCAGATGGTAATCAAGGTGGTCGCGGGTGAGATTCGTAAAAATTCCCAGATCGAAATCGCAGGCGTCAACCCGTTTCAAATCAATCGCATGGGACGAGACCTCGGCAACGACATGCGTGACACCTTCATCGGCCATCGCGCGCAATACCCTGTGCATTTCATAAGATTCCGGCGTGGTGTTCGGGGCGGCATAGGTTTTGTCCCCGTAACGGTAATTGATCGTTCCCAGAACGCCGCATTGAAAACCGGCTTCTCTGAAAATGGATTCCAGCAGATAGGAGATCGTCGTCTTCCCGTTTGTGCCCGTAACGGCAATGAGCGTCAGACCGGCGGATGGATGGTCAAAGAAATTTCGGGATACAATGCCCAGCGCTATTCTGCTGTCCGGCACTTGAATTGCTGTGATCGGAGGATCAAAATGCAACTCTTTTTCGTGAACGATAAAACGCGCACCGCGCGATATGGCCTCATCAATGAACTGATGCCCGTCATTTTTCAAGCCCGAAATGGCCACAAACATGGAATCCCGCCCGCATTGGTCCGCGGCAAAACAAACTCCGGACACATCCCCGTGAAGCTCTCCCGTGATCCTGAATGTTTCCAATCCTTCGATGAGACGTTTCAGTTCCATAAAATTTCCTAATTATTCAAATCAAAAACAATCTGGCAAACGCGTTCATTCCCCAGTGGGGTATTCGGCTGCGGGTTCTGCCGCACAGCCCATCCGTTGCCTGTGATCTTTAATTCAACGGATTCTGCTTTTGCTTTTTTCATTGCTTCCCTTATCGTTAACCCCAGAAAACTGGGCATGGTCGGTTCATCGTTTTCCTCAAAATCATGTACGGTCAATGTCTGTTCCGCGGAAACAAGTTGTATTTTTTCCGTCGGGTGTCTTTCAAAAACCGGCGTTTCCCTGATATCGGTTTTGAAACAGTTGAGGATTTGCTCCCCGATGTTTTTAAACACCGGCGCAGCCGCTACGCCGCCCCATTTATCCCTCTGGGGTTCGTCGAGAATGACCAGAATGGCCACTTGGGGATTATCGGCGGGGAAAAATCCCATAAAGGACGTGCGGACTTTTTCCGAAGAATAGACGCCGCGGGAAAAATCAAATTTCTGTGACGTTCCTGTTTTCCCGGCAACGGCGACGTTGAGAATGCGGGCGTTTGTGCCCGTCCCGTCGGGAGCCTCGACAACGTCCGTCATCATTCCCGCAATGCTCTTGGCCACTGCGGGAGAAACAACCCTGCGTATCTCCGTCGGCGCATAAAGTTGGATCAGCTTATTGTTATCGTCGGCAATACCGCGCACCACATAAGGTTTCATCAGAACGCCGCCGTTGGCGATGGCGGAAACCGCCGTGATCAGTTGAATCGCTGTGACGGAGATACCCTGTCCGAAAGCGATCATCGCGGTATCGACATTCACCCAGTTTTTCGCCGGTCTCAACAAACCCGCCGACTCGCCCGGCAATTCTATGTCCGTCTTCGCCCCAAAACCGAACTTGAGAATATAGTCGTAGAATTTTTCCTTGCCCAATTTCTGGGCGATTTTTGCCGAACCGATATTGCTGGAATATTTCAGAATCTCTTTGACGGTAAGCATTCCGTGTTTCTTTCTGTTCCCTTCCCGAATGACTCTGTCCGCAACTCTGTAATTTCCGTTTTCACAGAAAAATTTATCCTTTTCCCTGATAACCTTTTCCTCCAGCGCGGCAGCGACCAGAAAAGGCTTGAACGTCGATCCGGGATCGAAGCTGTCGGTAATGGCGCGGTTACGCCATCTCTCCGGTGTCAGTCCCTTTATGTTATTCGGATTGAATCCCATTTGATTGGCCATCGCCAGAATTTCCCCCGTCTTGGGATCCATCACAATGGCGATTCCGCCTTTAGCGCCTTTTGAAAGAATCGCTTCCTTCAAATGGGTTTCCACGAGATACTGAATACGATTGTCTATCGTTAAGACCAGGTTTAAGTTCTCATCTTTCTGGGTTTCATTCTTTTCAACCCGTAAAAACAGTTTTTTCCCTTTGGCGTCTCTGGCCCAGGTCAGTTTCTCCGGTTTTCCCATCAACGACTTATCGTACCGGTGCTCCAAACCTTCCAGCCCTACGGAATCCAGACCGACAAAACCCAACAAATGTGAAGCCAATTCGCCGTTCGGATAAAAACGCTTCGGTTCCTTAACCAGGAAGATGCCCTCGATGTTGGCCTTCACAACGGACGCGGTCTGATCGGGAGAAATTCTTCTGGACAGCCAGCAGAAATTTCTGGGCGCTGATAATTTTTTGTAAACCTCCCGACTGTCCAGGTTGAGAATATCCGCTATCTGTTTGGAGGACTTGGCGGGATCAAGTATCTTGGACGGATCGGCACAGACGGAATCGGCCATGATTGATATCGCCAGTTTTTCTCCGTTCCGGTCGTAAATCATGCCTCTTTCCGGCTGTAAATGAAGGACGGTCGTATGTTGCCGGGCGGCCATTTGCTTCAGTTTCTGACCGGAAAGAACCTGCAGTTGAAAGGCGCGGGAGATCAACGCGACAAACAAAACGAGAAAAAACATAAAAATCATGACGATTCTGAACTTCAGCCATTTTCTCGATTCCATCGCCTATTACCCCCCCGACGTCTTCAAGACGATCACTTGATCATTATCAGGATAGGACATCTGCAATTTACTTCTCACGATGTTTTCGATGCGCTGCGGCGATTTGAGCATCGCGAATTCCAGTCTTAATTTTTTCTGTTCTTCCAAAATCTGTTCTTTAAGTTTCATTTCAGCGGCAATACCGTATTCCAGTTGAGTCATTTTGATATGCGATCCGACGTAAACAACAGCCACAAACATCAGAACCATAGCGACAACAATATAGGTCGGATACTTAATCCCCAGGGAAGCTTCTTCCGCTTCCGCCAGACGGGGCATGACTCTTGTTTCTACGGACTGCGCTGACTGTGCCATATCAAATTCTCTCCGCCACGCGTAATTTGGCGCTTCGTGAGCGCGGATTCGTTGCTGTTTCTTCCTCTGACGGAATCAGGACTTTTTTAGTAAGATTCTTCAGCTTCGCTTCTTTCCTGCAAACACACACCGGAAGATCCGGGGGACACACGCACCCCCCCTCCAGGAAGCGGATTTCATTCTTCACGATTCGATCTTCCAGGGAATGAAAAGAAATTACGCACAGGCGCCCGCCCGGCTTAAGGGCTTCCGTCGCGGCAGCGATGGCCGGCTGAATGTTATCCAACTCACTATTGACGGCGATTCTTATCGCCTGAAAAGTTCTGGTGGCGGGATGAATTTTCTGCCATCTCAAATGGGGGGGCATGCAAGAAGCAACGATCGCCGCCAGTTGCGTTGTCGTTTCAACGGGCGATTCCTGTCTTCTTTTTAATATTGTCCTCGCTATCCTTGCGGCCATTTTTTCTTCCCCGTAAAACCTGATAATTCTTTCCAGTTCATTTTGCGCAAAGCTGTTGACAATATCGTAAGCGCTGAGTCCTGTGCTGCGATCCATCCGCATATCCAGCGGCGCTTCCTGACCAAAGCTGAAACCTCTCTCCGCTTCATCCAGTTGACGGGACGACACTCCCAAATCCAGAAGAACGCCATCAACTTTTTCTATCTTTAAGTCGCTTAGGACTCTGTTTAAATTGGCGAAATTCGCCTTCACCAGAACCTTGCGCGTTCCGAATTCCGAAAGTTTTCTTTCCGCAAAGTCCAGAGCGTCGTCATCACGATCAATGCCGACGAGGAACGCATCTGTATTTTTCATTATCGCGTATGCGTGTCCGGCCCCTCCGACGGTGCAGTCAACGTAAATCCCCGCCCTGTTGACTAAAAGCGATCCCATAACTTCTGTAAGCATCACCGGCTCATGAAAGAACTCGGCCATCATCTTTTAGATTCCCAGATCAGCTATGAAGTCTGCGCATTTGTCAATTTCACCGGCTGCCATTTTCATTCTTT
>JASEHT010000129.1 GCA_030018675.1 Smithella sp. | reverse complement strand
AACTTTGCTCCGATAGAGATGGTGCGGGGAAAAAGTTCCATGACCTGTTGGGGCATTGCCGAGGTCACAATATCGTAATCGCTGGAGGATTTTCCCAGAATAAAATCGCGCACGCAGCCGCCCACAAAATAAGACTCATAACCGGCAGATTTTAACCTGCGAACAATTTCAGCGGCATTATTTCGAGCGATGTTTTCCGTTTTGCCCTGCTCCTGAAAATAATTTATTTTTTGTTGTCTTTGCCGAGTTTGATCGCGCATAGTTCGCCGCACATGGTGCAGCCTTCATCCTTGGCGCTTTTGCTTTTCTCGAGTAAGGAAACAGTTTTTTCAGGGTCGATGGATATGTCAACTTGTCCCTGCCAGTCAAAGTTCTTCCGGCACTGCGACATTTTTCTGTCTTTTGCACGCGCTGTCTTTACCCCTTTGGCGATGTCGGCAATATGCGCGGCAATGCGCGCAGCGATAACGCCGTCGCGGACGTCATCCAACGTCGGCAGGCGCAAATGTTCCGCAGGTGTGACGTAACAGAGGAAATCGGCTCCGGCAGATCCGGCGATGGCGCCGCCGATGGCGGAGGTGATGTGATCGTATCCGGGAGCGATGTCGGTCGGCAGCGGTCCAAGAACATAGAACGGGGCATTCTGACAGATTTGTTTCTGCAGTTTGATATTCGTGACGATTTCCGTGATGGGCACGTGACCCGGTCCCTCAATCATGACCTGAACACCGGCGTTCCGGGCGCGTGCAGCAAGTTGGCCCAGGAGGATCAGTTCCTGCAATTGTGCCTGATCCGTGGCGTCATCGATCGCTCCGGGCCGTAGTCCGTCACCGAGGCTTAAAACCATATCGTAACGATGGGCGATTTCCAACAGGCGGTCGTATTCTTCATACAGGGGATTTTCTTTTTTATTGCAATCCATCCAGTTGGCCGTCATGGATCCGCCGCGACTCACAATGCCAAGAATGCGTTTTTGCGATTTGAGAGCGGAAACGCTTAATCGGGTAACGCCGCAATGGACGGTAATAAAATCAACGCCATCCTTGCCGTTTTCTTCGATGACATCGAATAAATCATCCGCGGTTATTTCCGATATCGCCTTGTGCTGATGAATCATTTTCACCGCCGCCTGATAAATGGGGACGGTTCCGATGGCCACCGTTGATTTCTTCATGATTTTCTTTCGGATTGCCGCCAGATGGCCGCCTGTGGATAGATCCATGACCGCGTCGGCGCCGGCGTCAATGGCGATTTGCAATTTTTTCAATTCCAACTTCACATCGGTATGATCTTTGGAAGTGCCGATATTCGCGTTGACTTTGGTGCGCAGACCAAGGCCGATCGGCAACGGGTTGATGGACGTGTGTCTGACGTTTCGGCAAATCACGATGGTTCCGTCAGCGATGCCATCGCGGATATACTCCGGCGCGACTTTTTCAATCCGCGCCGCGATTTTCATTTCACGGGTGATGAAGCCTTTTCGGGCTTTTTCCAGTTGTGTCATTTTTCCCTCCAGAAGATTAAAAGACGTCGGGGTCTTTTATTTTGTTAAAATATTATCACCAAAAACATTGACCGAAGCGTAGCCTTTTCCCAGGAGTGCGGCTTCTTTAATGGCGGCGATAACCATTATTTTGGACCGTAGTGCCGCATCCACGATACCGAAGCCTTTGGCGATGCCCGCCGCCACTGACGAGGCATACGTGCAACCGGTCCCGTGAGTGTTGCGGGCGTTTATGCGTTCAGAGGAAAATTCATAAAAACAGCCGTCGTAAAGAACGTCGGTTACATCGATTTTTCTGCTTCCGGAAAGATGTCCTCCCTTGATCAGGACATTGCTTACACCCAATGCCTGAATCTTTACAGCCGCTTTTTTCATATCGTCAATCGATTTAATTTTCATTTTCGACAAGACTTCCGCTTCGGGGATATTCGGAGTCACGGCGAAGGCGAGCGGTAGAAGTTCTTTCATCAAAGCAATTCGCGCCTTCCTGTTCATTAAAACTTTCCCGCCTTTGGCAACCATCACCGGATCGACAATTAACTTTTTGATGCGATATTTTATAATTATATTTGTCACGATTCGGATGATTTCTTCTGTCGGCAACATGCCGGTCTTAATGGCATCGGCGCCGATGTCGCTTAAGACAGCGTCCAGTTGTTTTCCGACAAAGATTGCGGGGACAGGATGAAAACCCGAAACGCCATTTGTGTTTTGGGCTGTCACCGCTGTGATCACTGTCAGCCCCCAGCAGCCGCAGGCGCTGACGGCTTTTAAATCCGCCTGGATTCCGGCTCCCGAACTTGTATCGGAACCACCGATGCATAAGACTTTAAAAGGTTTCATCTCAAAGCGTCTCCGGAAAAGAATTTTTACGCCGGTATTTAACAACCAGGAGAATTCCTGTTTCAAAGCGGAGGGAAGCTCTTTTCTTATTAATGAGGTTGCTGATGCCTCGTGATTCTCCCATATTCATGCAGGCCATTTTTAACGGGTAAAGAAAACCCGTAAGACAGATGCCCGTGGCTCGGGAACTGAGCGCCAGAATAGAAACAGTCTGCCCTTGTTCATTGATAAAGAATTCTTCTTTGTCCGGCAGGAAGGCTTCGCAGTACTCATCGGCAAGATATGTCCTGATGCCTTTTCGCTTTGCTTTGCGGAGCAAAAAAACGTTGGCCAGGGTATGGTCCAGTCGCCCGCCTGATACCGCCCAGATGAATATGGTTTCCGGTTTTAAATTCATCGCGTAATCCAGCGCCAGTTCGGTATCGGTTAAATCCTTGTTCTCCGGATATCTTACGATTTTCGTTCCCTTCCGGAAATATTTTTCGAGTTGCCGATCATTGATGGAGTCCATGTCGCCAATGATGACATCCGGTATGATTGCTGATTGTTCAAGATGACGAGCGCCGCCGTCGCAGCAAATAATATGACGTTTTTTCGTTTTACGGATGATTTTATAGAAATAATCACGGTCAACCAAAGCGCCGCCGCTTACGATGATGATTGTCTGATACACGATTTCTTCCCGGACTCATAACACGTAAAAATTTACGTGAAGTGAATTAATGTTAAAAATTAGCGCAAAAAACATTTTGGAAAAATTTATTATAATAACAGTCAAAAAGCAAATTATTTAATTTCAATCAATGAATACTTTGTTGCCGTCTTCCAATGTCTTTAGGGAATCATCATCCCGCCAATAAGGTCTTGACAAATATAAATTTGTCTGTTTTTTTACCATAACCTTAAGCCATAATTTCAAAGATTATTCGTTTGGCATTACGGAAATGTTGTTCAGTGAAAAAGCAGAAATATGACTGTTGCAGAAACTTGATTGTTAAGGAGCCGTATGATTATGCAAAGAACAATTTCTTTTTTGTTGATGATTGCCGTGGCTTTAGTGTTTATTGCCTGCGGAGATAAAGATGAAGCGGAGCTGACGTCTATTAATCCCGGTCTGTATGAGATCAACCACGACATTAAATACGCGGGTCAGTTGATTATTCTGAAGCAAAGAGCTCGCTATAACGCTGATGGCACTTATGAAGCGACCAATTTCCAGAACAATGTGGCGGTTGAAGAATTAAAAGGCAAGTACAAGGTGGAAAGTAATCAGCTTATTTCTTATGAGACACAGCGTCGTCTGATTACGCAAGAGGGTGAGTGGGAAAAGAAGGATGGTTTCTCAAGCGTGGAGGTTCGTAAACTCAAGAAAAACAGCTATGAGTATTATTTCTCCTATCCGGATGAACTTTCTCGAGAACGATACAAAAGCCTGGGGCTGGCGGAAGGTTGGAAAAAATACAGGCGCATCAGCGATTAATGACTAACGCCGGGCGAAGAAAGACCGTCTGCTTTTATTCAAAAAAACTCTAATGATGACTGACATTGCCGTGTTTAATCGTTCTCTATTTCTTTATTGATCAGGTATTTGGCCAGCACTGCGTGTGTCGAATACGCCTGCTTTTTACCCTTCAGTAATTGATGGAGAACCTTCATGTCTGATTTCCAGACAATGTCTCCCGGGCCGATAAAGCAGTAGCTTCCCGGCGTGTATTTGGGGCTGATGACCGTATCTTTATAATAAAAGTATTCTTTGCTTCTTTCCGTGGGGAAGGTGCGCATGATCGGCGGGATATCCGTGGGAAGAAACCACAGTTTGATTTCATGTTCCGCGTCCTGAGGATTAGCGGAGGCATGAATCAGGTTATCGGTTCTCTCTCCGATGAATTTTCCGTTTTCGTCGTACAGCGGAACGATGGTTCCCAGTGAACGAATGCACCCGGGTCTCTGCAGTCTGGCGTTGTGCGGATTGGTTGCTCCGCAGATGTCTCTGATATTTTGAATGGCATTGACGCCTTGATAAACGATGGCAATGACTCTGCGTCTCCAGGGATCATCCGGATAATGGAGATAACCTCTGATGTAATCCAGAAGCGATGGATAGAAAAACTTCCCTTTATGTTCGGCGTAATGTTCTTCGGCAAGGGCCAGATTGACGGCCACGACTTTCAGCCCGGCGAAGCGCAATCCCGTATGGAATTCAGACATACGCGAAAGAATATATCCGGTTAATGAATTTTTCAGTGCGTCCGGTTTTATGAGTACAAGAGAACTTTCCCAGTTTTGTTCTGCCATTTTAAGTCTCCTTATTTCTTGAATAATTGTATAATATTAAATCAGCTTCGTTATCTGACGCCTGTTTCAGGGCGGGCGGAGTATAGGGCAAGTATTATCTCATGTCAATAGAATATATGATGAATATATGATGAAGAATGTTGATGCTAACGGTGGCTGGCGATCCATTTATCTAATGATTGCAGGGCCTGATGCACAAGGAAAGCGTTCTTTTCTTTCTTCTTCATCTTTGGGAAGCCTTCGGTGTTCAGCAGACCGAAGTTGATGTTCATCGGCTGAAAATTATCGGCGGAAGAAGGAGAAACAATATAATGCAAAAGAGACCCCATGGCTGTTTTAACAGGCGGCGGCTCCAATTTTCTTTCTTCCATGACAAAAGCGGCATTTAATCCGGCCAGCAATCCCATGGCCGTCGATTCCATATATCCCTCCACACCGGTAATCTGACCGGCGAAGAGAATATTATTGTCGTTTTTGAGTTGAAGAGACGGCGACAGAAGGGAAGGGGAGTTAATGTAAGTATTGCGGTGAATGCTTCCGTAACGGGCAAATTGAGCGTTTTCCAGTCCCGGAATGAGGCGGAAAATTCGGCGCTGCTCGGTCCAGGTCAGTTTAGTCTGGAAGCCGACCATGTTAAAAAGGTTGCCGGCGGTGTTTTCTTTACGTAATTGCACAATGGCATAAGGTCTGGTTCCCGAGCGTGGATTGATCAATCCCACCGGTTTCATCGGACCGAAAGAAAGGCTTTTTTCGCCGCGGGCGGCCAGAACTTCAATCGGCAGACAGCTTTCAAAATGCCTGACTTCTTCAAAATCTTTGGCAGCCACCGTTTCTCCCGCCAGCAATTCCGCCAGAAAGTTTTCATATTCCTCCCGGCCTAAAGGACAATTTAAATAGTCCGGGGTGCCCTTGTCGTAGCGGGATGCCCAGAAAACCTTATCCATATTGATGGAGTCGGCTTCGATAATGGGAGCAATGGCATCGTAAAAATACAAATAACAGATGTCCAGCAACCGGCATATTTCGTCCGCCATGGCGTCGGATGTAAGCGGTCCGGTGGCAATGATCGTCAAGGCGTTGCGAGGTATTTCTGTCATCTCGGTTCTGTGCAGGGAGAAATTATCCTGCTTCAGAAGTTTGTTCTCAACGGCTTTTGCGAAGAGGATCCGGTCGACAGCCAGCGCCGATCCCGCCGCCACGGCAGTGTGATCCGCCGCCGCCATGATTAAGGAGTCCAACCGGCGCATTTCTGCCTTCAGTAAACCGGAAGCGTTATCCAGGGAGTTTGATTTGAGGGAGTTACTGCAGACCAGTTCCGCCAGATTCTCCATCTTATGTGCGGGAGAAAATTTTTGCGGTTTCATTTCATAAAGATCAACCGCATGACCACGCTTCAGTAGCTGCCAGGCCGCTTCGCAACCGGCCAATCCGCCGCCGATAATTGTGATGCGAGAAAACTTCATTCAACGGATTTACTTTTGGGAATTTTCTTGATGTTTTTGCATTCGGGATAACCGGTACATCCCAGGAATTGACCGAAACGCCCGCGTTTGACGGCCATAGGCTTGCCGCACAATTCGCAGGTTTCGTCGGATAAAACCGGTTCCTGTTTGATCGCTTTGCCGTCCTTGCTCATCTTTTTAATGTTTTTGCATTCGGGATAACCGGAACAGCCGAGAAACTGACCGTAACGTCCGCGTTTGATAATCATGGGTTTGCCGCATAATTCACAGACTTCTTCTGTGGTCTGCGCTTCCTGCGGAACAAAGGCGCCGTTTTCATCTTTGGTGGCCGTCATGGTATTTTTACATTCGGGATAACCGGAACAGGCCAGGAATTGACCGAAACGTCCTTCTTTGACAATCATGTTTTTTCCGCATTTATTGCACTTGATTTCCGTTGTTATTGCTTCCACGTGTGTTACCTTCCCGTTTTCGTCTTGAGTGAAATTCATTGTGTTTTTGCATTTCGGATAATTGGAGCAACACAAAAAATTTCCGTTCTTTCCCCAGCGGATGACCATCGGGGAATTGCATTTTTCGCACGCCAAATCCGTAGGGGTTTCTTCCTTTTTCATGTTT
>JASEHT010000128.1 GCA_030018675.1 Smithella sp. | reverse complement strand
GTCTGGACGGCTAGCTCGGCTGGGATTTAAGTTGAAGCCTTTAAACTTTTATATCTGCTTAACAATACAGTATATCTTTCAAAATAAATAATCGTAACAAAAAATTGACTTAAATATCTATTTATTGTAATGAATTTTGAACTCGCAAGGGAGGAAAAACCATGAAACAAGACTATGAAAAACCTGAACTTGTTATTTATGAAGACCTTTCAGATGTAACCACTGGTTTAATAGTTACTCCTAGCGGCCCTACATGAGAAGCATAAAAGCAAGAATGTTTGTTTCATTTCCGGAAAGGCGCATTTTAAAGCGGCCGCAAGTTTTGTAATTCAGCATGTTGTGGTTTTAAAAGTCTGGACGGCTAGCTCGGCTGGGATTTAAGTTGAAGCCTTTAAACTTTTATATCTGCTTAACAATACAGTATATCTTTCAAAATAAATAATCGTAACAAAAAATTGACTTAAATATCTATTTATTGTAATGAATTTTGAACTCGCAAGGGAGGAAAAACCATGAAACAAGACTATGAAAAACCTGAACTTGTTATTTATGAAGACCTTTCAGATGTAACCACTGGTTTAATAGTTACTCCTAGCGGCCCTACATGAGAAGCATAAAAGCAAGAATGTTTGTTTCATTTCCGGAAAGGCGCATTTTAAAGCGGCCGCAAGGTTCGTAATTCAGCATGTTGTGGTTTTAAAAGTCTGGACGGCTAGCTCGGCTGGGATTTAAGTTGAAGCCTTTAAACTTTTATATCAGCTTAAAAATACAATAGGTCTTTCAAAATAAATAATGGCAACAAAAAATTGACTTAACGATCTATTTATTGTGCTAAATTTCAAATTTGCAACGGAGAAAATACCATGAAACAAGACTATGAAAAACCTGAACTTGTTATTTATGAAGATATTTCGGATGTGACGACTGGCGTTGCTACGAGCGGCGCTGATTAATCAGAAAGCATAAGAGTATTCTTTTACCAAAAGGCGCATTTTAAAACGACCATGCGTTTTGATTTTGGACAACTGTTTGGTTGAAGGGTCAAGTCGCAAAGATACCATGAGTCCGTCACGATTTCTTATTTCAATAACTTGTGATACGCGTGACGTAAAAAATTTCTCGTCGACCACGTCGGTCTGATAAAAATTCTTCCTTCCTTGTGCGATAAGTATAAACCTTGCAGACTCCATCGGAAATCTCCTGAAGTTTCGTTTGTGTAATTCTTTTTAAAATCTTTAACCGTCCAGGAAAGTCCGGGAAATTTTGATGTCAGTTCCTTATTATTTAATGTGGTTCCGCGTAAAAAATGCCAGACTCGCTCGATAGGCCAGTCCCATTGAAGCAATTGTTCGTCTTGCTTACGATGTCGAGCCCGGAAGGGACAGGGAATATCTTTTTGCGGTGTTCTTTTGAGATTCCCCTTGGTGATCTCTGTCAGCGCTTCAACCATTAATTCCGCGCCTAAAGACATGATTTTTTTGCCCAATTCAGTTCCCCGCATCCCGAAATCTATCGGTATGCTTTTTTGCAGGATGATGTCGCCGGTGTCTTCGCCCGGGTCAATATAATGAATCGTGGCTCCTATTTGAGGCTCCATGAAAAAATAATGCCAAAACAACGGATTGGGACCTCGATACCGGGGCAACAGCGCGGGATGAAAATTAATCGCTCCGTAAGCCGGAATGGAAAAAACCTCTTCTTTTAACAGTCGTGAAAATCCCGATACACAAATAATATCCGGATGAACCTCTCGCGTGAAACCGACTAAATCACTCTGTGATTTGTTTTGCATTGCGTAATAAGGAATAGACTTTTGCATAGCAAAAAAGCGTAACGATTGATACCCGTCTTTGCCGTCAATCCGTCTCTTGCATAATTCTAAAAACGGCCTGTATTTTTTCGTGGTCGATTCTACGATGCCCACGACCGTGTGGTGCTCGG
Source organism: Smithella sp. (assembly GCA_030018675.1). Taxonomy (GTDB): domain Bacteria; phylum Desulfobacterota; class Syntrophia; order Syntrophales; family Smithellaceae; genus Smithella. Next base: position 4,797 of record JASEHT010000128.1, on the reverse strand, counting down.
CCACCGCTCGCAAAGGAATCAACGAAAACGGGCTGCTTTGTCCCATAAACAATATCTTCATGAATGTTTATCCTTCATATTGAAATACAACTGCCCTGACACCCTTGAATGTCCGCGCCTGCGATGATGCGCGGGCATTATCGAATCAGTTAAATTTTACGAGAAAAATATTTTTCCATTTTTTCCCCGTGATGTAAAAGAAACCTTTATCTTCCCGGTACGCTATTCCATTGAGCATGTTGTCGGGGGAATCCGGTTTTTCGATGTCGCATAACCCGGAGCAATCGATGATTCTCATAACGTTGCCGGAGGACAAGTCTATTTCAAGAATAAAGTTATTGCGCCAGGTGTTCGCATAGACACTTCCCTTGACATATTCAAGATCATTAAGCCCGTTGACAGGTTTGGAATCGAGTTTAACGCGAATCTTCTTGATAATCCTGAAATGTTTGTCTCTGATCAGCAGCGTGCCGCTGCCGTTGCTCATGATAAAATCGGTTCCGTCACTGGTGAGTCCCCATCCCTGTCCCGTATATTTTAAAAACCCTTTTTGTTCTAGGGACGGCAGGGAATATCGAATGGCTTTGTTTTCCTTCCATGTCAGCAGCACGAGTTCATCGTTCAGGATGGAAATGCCTTCGGCAAAAATTTCCGGGATATTGATCCGGTGTAATATTTCCCCGTCCGGGCTCATCTGCCGGAGACTCGACTGCCCGTACAAGCCGGCACTTTCGTAAAGATATCCATTGCTGTAGACCAAGCCCTGTGTGAATGCTTCCGGATCATGAGGGATTGTGTTGAGCAAAACAGGTCGGACAACGGGAGCGTTTGCGCGCCGTTCAAGAACAGGCTTGCGCCAGTCTCTTTTAAATCGTCCAAGTCTGCGGATAACACCGTGATATAATCTTTTTATCATCGGTGCACCTCTAGCATATTGTTTGCGTATTAATCAACTTGCGGCATTGTTGCGTATGTTTTGAAAGGTTCCAACAGGCAAAGGAACCGAAATTATATGAGAATTAAATTGACACGGATAAGTAAAAAATGTATTGAACCCAAAATAGTATGGAGGGGATCATGAAAGAAGAATACGAAAAACCTGAACTTGTAGAATATGAAGATATTACGGACATAACGACCGGCGGAATATCAGGACCGCTAGAAATGAAGTAAGCTGCATCATAATATTTTATAAAGGGCGTTTAAGAGTGGCTGGTCAAACAGCAAACAAAGCGCCCTTTTTATTTAAGCTGCTCATTATATTTCTGCCAATTGCCTGATTCCGGAAAACGCAATTTTTTATAGGAGCGTCATTGACATCAACATATAATTGTTGTATCCAATCTAAAACTTTTCAGGAGGTGATCATGAAAAAAGAATACGAAAAACCTGAACTTGTAGAGTATGAAGATCTTGTGGAAATGACGACCCAACTATCTAAGGGATCGGGATAAGGGACCGGCAGATATTGTGTAATCATCATGTTGGAAAGGGCGCTCAATAGTGGCTGGTGAAACAGTAGACAGGGTGCCTTTTTTATTTGAGTTTCGCATGATATTTTTGCCAATTGCCTGAATCCGGAAAACGAAATTTATAATATGAGCGGCATTGACAGCTGCGGATAATTGTTGTAATCAATCTCAAAACTTGCCAGGAGGGGATCATGAAAGAAGAATACGAAAAACCTAAACTTGTTGTTTACGAAGACCTTGCGGATGCAACGGCCGTAGCTACGTCGAAGCCACCCGCGCCATAATAAAAAACGGCGGTTTTTTATTGCCGGGCGGAGGCGAGAGTTTTCCGCCCCCGGCGATGGGATTGGTCTGGTTCAGACGGTTCCCGCCAGTTTTTTGATTTTCGCCGCAAAATCATCCATATCCGTTCCAAACTTAACTAACCGGCATTCGATTGTTTTCAGTATGTCCATAATAAACTCGAACTTGGCGGCTCTAAATTGAGGATTTACACTGGTGATGGTGACCGGAAAAAGTCCTCCGATGAGTCTGGTCGGACTTACAGGGTGAATTTCTGTTTTATCTTGACCGGTTTGTTCCAGTAGGCACAGGACCTTGAGAGGAACCCGGTTTTGATAGGTGGATGAATTTGATCCTCCCAGTTTGATGTAGTGCTCACCGTTAATGACATCATATTCCAAGCCGCAGTCCGGAGACGAGAAAAATTTCGACATCGCATCATAGCGCACTTTTATAATATCCGAAATGGAACAGGCGAAATATTCCGCGTCTTTTAAGACCAGCAGTTTTTCGTCGGTAATGATGGGCAAACCTTTTTGCAGAAGGGCGAACGCCGCTGTTGATTTGCCGGCGCCCGAGTCTCCCGTGAAGGCGATTCCTTTGCCGTTGATGGAAGCGCAAGACGCGTGCATGGAGAAAATGCTTCGGGACGAGAACAGCTTGTCGAGCGGATGATCGGCAAAAAGATACTTCTGGTAAGTTGGAAAAACGGTATTTTCACAGACCAGCGATATCGCGGTGCTCCTGCTGAAGTCGAGCAATATCCGGCCGGCCCCGGCATAATCGATCCAATTCCTGTGACCGTCGGCGTAAGTTGAATAATCAAGTTTCTCATTAACCAGCATGATGCCGCTCCGCCTCTTATGTTGATCGGCGGGAAGCGGCATCTGTTTATTGATGTCTTCCGGATGGACGCCCCGTATTTCCAAAGAAAAGTCCGGTGTCCCGGTTTTCTCAATCTGCGGCATCGCATACCAGGAAGATAAATCTTTCAGACAGTCAGGCCAGTCCCCGTGTACGCGCAATGTTTTTCCGAAAACGTCAAATAGGTATGAGTAGTTGTTCATCGGCGCCTGTTCATTCGTCCAGCATGATGATGCTGTTTTCGATTAATTTCTTCATCAGATCATCGAGATCCTTTAAAAGAGTTTCCTTGCTCACATTAAACTCTTCCAGCATTAATGTTGTAATATCCGACAGGTTTCTGGAGCCGTCTATCTTTTCCCAGAAAGAGCAGCCGACTTTATTCAGGCCGTAATACTTCCCGGTCATCGGATTGAGCAATACGCTTTCACCGCGAATGTTTTTCCAGATAATATCCGGATTCTTTTTCAGAGATTTCTCCATGCGTTGTTTCTCCTTGATAATATTTTTTGTAAAATGTCAAAAATTAATCACCCCGGGATTGCGTCCGTCTGCCTCGCAGCAGTTGACTTCCGATGATATAAAGATTGTAAAAAGGCCGCAGCAATCCGGGAATTTCGGTTTTGGAGCCATGCCAGAACATCACGCCCTGGGGATCGAAAAAGAAATGATGAATCATACCGAGTCGGCCCTTGATCGTTGCAGGGAAAAGCGGCATGCAGGCATATGATGAGAGCCGTGATCGGGACTGCCGCATCAGGCAACGCTTATAAAAGCGATACTCCCCGGGAAGCAGTGCGCGGTCAGGAAGAAGTTTCTGCCGGTTTGAAGCGCCGGGCCATGATTCGCCCATGTAATCAGCGGACAGTCTTAAGCAAACCGCCAACAGTTTGCGGCAGTCATCGGTGGCTGCCGTTTCGTAAATGAAGTCCCAATCCAGTTCATTGCCGTATCGTTTCAAGAAAAGGACCAACTCGATAAACCATCTCAATCCGGTATATTGATGATGGAGGGCAAAGTGCAGGGCCAAATGCATAAACTGCATTTCAGGCGACAGTCGTCTCGCCGTCGTATTTTCTATGACGACAGCGCCGGTATTCTCCCACCAGGGCAATTTGTCCAGGGCCAGATAATCACTCATCGGATATCCGGCCCGCATTTTCCAGTGCAGATCAATGTTTATTGTGAGGGCGCCGGATTTTTTCATGAAGTGCGCTTCTCCGATAAGGTCGGTCAGTTTGGAAAAATCATCCTCCTCGCCCTGAAACAAAGGGATGACGTAATTGGAATAACCTTCAGCCGTCAGATATTCAAGTACTTTGAGGCGGTCAGCAGGCCGGATGAGCAAATCGATATCGCTCATCGTTCGCGCGGACGTGTCGCCATAGATATCTTCCATGTAAGACAAACCCTTCAACAGGATGTTTTCCACGCCGATCGAGGACAATCCCCGTAGAATATGTGCGCATTCCGTTTCAGAAAAAACATTGAGAGCCGCTACGCGCCGCGCGGACTTATTGAGGTCTTCTGAAGCCTTAGGCGGTATTGCGGTACAATCCTGATTCTGAAGAAACAAGGAAGCGAAATATCCGGCCATACCGGTTTGTTTTATGGTACTCATCAATGCCGGCCAATCCGCATTCCCCAGACAGGAAGTTTTTTCGGGATTCGGTGAATCTGAATTCAAGAGAGCGATGAGCGACAATATTTTTTTGTTAAGATGATGTTCGATCATTCAATCTGCTCTACTGTCATGACGTATTGAAAGTTGAAGATATTCTTTATTGATCAGCAATGCCTTCAAAAAATATTTTCCGGATTATCCTGTCGGTAAACGGATGCTCTTTGAATATAGGAAAGCGGTTTTTTATGTCAATGGTTATTTTTATGCGGCATTGAAAAACGCTTATTTTAAGAGGAAAAAGACCGTGCCGCGCGAATGTAAAACGTTTTTCCTGTATAAACACGAATAAAAAAAGCCCGACTGGGAAATCGGGCTTTTTGTTTTGGCTCCCCAGCGCGGACTCGAACCACGGACATGCTGGTTAACAGCCAGCCGCTCTACCGACTGAGCTACTGGGGAACATAAATTTTAAAGAACCAATCTAACCGTTTTAGTTCCCTGAACTGCTGGTTAATCCCGATGCAGTCGGGACGACTGGGGAACATTTTTTTCAGG
>JASEHT010000127.1 GCA_030018675.1 Smithella sp. | reverse complement strand
GCCACGGCTTGAAAAATAAATCTTTCTTCACCCGGTTGATGATGGAATGTTCGAGTTGCCTGGGGGTGCCGATGATGGCAGCCATGGCCTTGAGCACTGGCGGCAGGGCGACATTTTTTTTGAGCTGTTTGAGCAAATCAGCAAAGTGAATTTCGTAGAGAGCCGCAACGCCCTGCTGATGAAATACTTTGGTCTGCCTTTCATCGGCAAAGAGTCGCAGATTTACCATGCCGTCAACCGCCTGTAGCGACGGATAAGCATAGCCGACCAAACCGTGCGTTCCCCGAAGAGGAATCTGCTGCGGCAAATCGCCAAAATCCCAGTCGGTAATTCCGTCTTTTTCCCAATTGCCTTTTATTTTATCCATGGCCGACGTACTGACGGTGTCGGCCAGTTCTTTTTGCAGGAGATGGATATCCCGGCTTTCCTTAATTTCGTTTCCTTTTTCATCAATGACGCTGTAGCGGATATTCAGGTAGTCCGGCAGTTTCTCCGTTGCCCAATCATCTCTGGAAACCTTCACTTTGTATTGATCGAGCAGCAACTGGCTGAGGGCCTGAGGCAAAGGCTTGTTCGCATTCGATTTGTCATTCAGCAACAAATCAGCAATTTTGGCGGGCGGCGGTAATTTCAGGCGGATTGATTTGGGCAGCGACTTCAACAAGTGAACGGCCTTTTCCTTTAATAAGGAAGGCAGATGGCGGTCGATATTTTCTGTTGCGGCTTTGGAGATAAACCCCAGCGGAACTTTAACGGTGATGCCGTCATCCTTTTTGCCCGGTTCAAAATTATACCGGCATTTGAAAGCGGCATCCCCGATTTTAATTTGATCGGGATATTGAGCAATTTCCTCCTCATCCGGTTCGCGGACAATCAAATCCTCTTCCCGGAAACGCAGAAATTCATCGCTGCCTTTTTCTTTAATCAGATTCTGCAGAGACCGGATGTCGGAAAGCACAGGCAGCCTCTGTTCGTAAAGATTGGCAATAGTTTCTTCATCGGCGACAATGCCGCGGCGGCGCAGTTTTTCTTCCATCGTCTTGACGCGCTCGTATAAAGAAAGATTGTGTTCAAGAAATGGAATCCGGCGGGCAACCTCTCCGGTGACAAGCGCTTCCCGAATGAAAATGGATTTGGCTTCCTCGGCATTGATTCGCTCGTAAGCGACAGGGCGGCTTTCGACAATCGTCAAACCGAAAAGGGTGACCTTTTCCAGGGCGACAACCTGTCCGCGGCTTTTCTCCCAGTGAGCGGCGGCATACGTGTAGCGGCAATTGTCGCCGCCCAGTTTTTCCAGCCACTCGCTCTTGATGTTGGCGACATTGCGGGCAAAGACCCGCGAGGTCAGGCTGATTTCCCCCGCTACAATCCACTGACCGGCACGATTGAACAGGCCGGAACCGGGAAATATCATCACCTCTCTGCTCTTGGCCGCGGTGTAAAAGTTTTTCTCTTTCTTCCGGGCGATATTGGAAAGATAACCGCTGAGAATACAGCGATGAATTCTATCGGCGATGTCCTGATTGATGTCAATCTTGCGATTTTTTCTGGTTTTAGCCGATTTGCCTTTTTCTTCAATGATGTCCAGAATCTGATGATAGATGTCCCGCCATTCGATCATTCGCTTATAGGAGAGAAAATGATCTCGACAGAATTTTCTTTGTTTGCTCTGGGAAGTCAGGTTCTCCAGAGAACCATGATAACGGTTCCAGATATTGAGATATGTTAAAAAGTCCGACTCCGGATGCGCGAACTTGGCATGAGCTTTCGATGCCTCATCGGCTTTTTCGTAGGGACGTTCACGCGGGTCCTGAATGCTTAAGGCGGCCGCAATGACGGCGATTTCATTGACGCAGTTTTCTTGCTGCGCTTCAATCAGCATTCGGGAAGCCCGGGGATCAAGCGGAAACTCGGCCATTTTCCAGCCGGTGTCCGTCAGTTTGTAAAGATTTGTTTCTTCGGCGCTGTCATCTTTGATCAGAGCGCCCAGATCGCGCAGGATATCAAGGCCGTCACGGATACTTTTGGGTTGGGGCTTGTCGATAAAAGGAAAAGACGTGACCGCGCCGAGGTTAAGCTCCAGCATCCGTAGAATGACGCCAGCCAGATTGGAGCGCATGATTTCCGGTGGTGTGTATAGCGTCTTTTGGGAAAACTCCTCTTGCGAATAGAGCCGGATGCAGATGCCGTTTTGCACACGGCCGCAGCGTCCTTTTCGTTGTTCTGCGCTGCTTGCGGATATTGGTTTGATCGGCAAACCGGTTGTCTGGCTGCGCGGATTGTATTCCAGAATTCTCGCCAGTCCGGCGTCAATCACATATTTGATGCCGGGAATCGTCAGCGACGTTTCCGCGATATTGGTGGCCACTATAATTTTTTGCTGCTCGGCGGCGTCAAAGATTAGTCGCTGCTGGGAGCCGGAAAGCCGTGCATACAGAGGCAGAACCAAGCCGGAACATTTTTTAGCCAGCAGTCCGCAGGTTTCCCGAATGTCCTGCTCGGTCGGCATGAAAATCAGAATATCTTCGTAACGGCGTTCGCGCTGTAAATTCTCCACGCAGGTTACTGCTTCATCAACATAGGTCGTCTCGCCTTTTTCTTCTTTGTCCGGATCAACCGGCCGATAGCGCACCTCCACCGGATACATTCGGCCGGACACCTTGATAACCGGCGCCTTGTCGAAAGCCTCGGAAAATTTTTCTGTATCAATCGTGGCCGAAGTAATGATGACCTTTAGATCTTTTCTTCGGGCAAGCAGCGTCCGCAGATAACCCAGAATAAAATCGATGTTCAGGCTGCGCTCATGAGCTTCATCCACAATGATGGTATCGTAAGCCAGCAAATCCCGGTTTTTCACTGTTTCGGCCAGCAGGATTCCATCGGTCATGACTTTAACCAGCGGCTCGGAGGAGCCCTTTTCTTCAAAACGGATTTTATAGCCAACGGATTGGCCGCACTCCTCGCCCAGTTCCGAGGCAATGCGCTGGGCAATGCTGGTCGCCGCGATACGCCGGGGCTGCGTGAGACCGATCATGCCCCGCAGACCCAGACCTGCGGCAAGACACATTTTGGGGATTTGCGTAGTCTTTCCTGATCCGGTTTCGCCGGTGATAATCGTGACCTGATTGTTTTTAACGTTTTCAATAATCTCTTTTCTCTTTACCGATATGGGCAATTCCCGCGGAAAGGTAACGGCGGGAACGTTTTGCTGACGACGCTCATAACGCTGATGGGAGGTGTCAAAGCATCGTTTGATCCGGCTCAGTGTTTTGAAGAAAGTTTTTTTGTCCTGTGTTTTATTCTGCTCGATATCGCTTATATCACGGACAAGAAGCGGGTAATCCGCCGCCATGACCTGATCGAGGCTTTTCTTGATTTGCCGAATATATTGTGGGTTGAGGCTCAAAGCTTTTCTCCGTCATTGGGCTGCGTGCTTTATTTCACATGCAGATGTTGGCTGTCAATGACGGATATGCAGCAAAAATTGAAAGTTTATCCTGATTCTGCTGTAAGCGAAGCTCACCTACAACTCCACAGTTTTTTAGAGTCGTTAAATTTGAAGATTACCTTTTGAACGCTTTAATTATTGTTTTCATTTGCGTAGTATTTCAGCCAATGCAAAGAATTTTTTCTTCTCTGCAAGCATTAAAGGTGTAAGCGGTTCTACAATGCCACCTTTAAGAGTCACATCTGCACCATTTTCTAATAAAAGCTTAGTCATTTCGATCTTGTTCGACTCAACTGCCATATACAGAGGTGTTTTCTGGTGCATGTCACGGGCGTTTAAATTTGCACCCTTTTCTAAGAGCATCTTAGCTATTTCTGCTGTAGCAAGTTTGGTTGCCAGATGCAAAGGCGTCGCTTTATACAAGTTTGGGACATTCACATCTGCATCCTTTGAGAGAAGAAGTTTAACCACTTCTGTTTTTCCAAATTGGACTGCCATATGAAGTGCAGTTCTCTGGTCTTGGTCTATAGAGTTTATTGTTGCACCCTTTTCTAAGAGAACCTTAGCTACTTCTGACTTACCTTTTCTGGCTGCCAAATGTAGAGGTGTCTGTTTGTAAATTCCCTTGGCATTTACATCTGCGCCCTTTTCGATGAGAAATTTAGCCACTTCTATCTTACCACTCTCGGCTGCTCTGTGCAGAGGAGTTAATTGTTTATTTTCCCCGGTGTTGACATTGGCGCCTTTATCGGTGAGAAATTTAACCATCTCAAGTTTGCCGCTACCAGATGCCCAAGTAAGAGGAGTCGCTTCATATTTATTTGGGGCGTTCACATCTGCACCCTTTTCGATGAGAAGTTTAGCTACTTCGGTGTTGCCATTGCTCGCGGCAAAGTGTAGAGGTGTATTCTGAATATAGTCGCTAGCGTTTATAACAGCACCCTTTTCAATGAGTCGCTTAACCACTTCGGCGTTTTCTTCTTTAGCCGCTTTGTGCAGAGGATTTAATTGGTTATTTCCAGCAAAGTTCACATCTGCACCTTTTTCAATAAGGAGCTTAGCCAATTCTGTATGACCACCTAAAATTGCATTATGGAGAGGAGTCTCTTTATATTTGGTTACGGCGTTGACATCTGCGCCCTTTTTAATGAGATATCTAGCTATTTCTATTTTACCCATTATGGCCGCGCTATGTAATGCTGTATTCTGCAGATTGTCCTTGGCATTGACATCAGCACCTTCAGCTAACGCGGCCTGTACATCCAACAGGGAACCTTTCCTAGTGGCTTTAATTAATTGATTGGTTTTATCTGTCAAAGCATTATCGTATTCATTATTTTGAGCATTCAATTTATTTTTCTTGCTGATTTGATTAGTAACATCCGCATCGTATTTGTCATCTTGAATGATTGATTTGTTACAAGCGGTTTCATAATCCGACCATTGGTCTTTATAACATTTTTCATTTGCAGACAGATCGTCACCACAAATATTCACTATTCTTTCCATTGCTTTTGTGCAGTTATCAGGACCTAATGCTCCACGTACAAAAAAATTATTCATTTGTTGTCTGCATTTAGCGTTTGCCGGTGCTTGATAACATTCTTGTATTCGGGGAATTTTTTCTTTTAATGCAACCTTAAATTCCTCTTGGCAATTTTCATTGGGCGTTATCTGCGGAAATGAACGAAAAGCACTAAATTGGTATCTGCAATCTTTTGATAAGTGTAAAATTATTTTATCGATTAAAGACAAGAAGCAGTTTTTATCCATGCTTTTCATGTTATTATAAGATTCTTTATAACAATCAAAACTCGGCATCTCTAATAAGGATTTTGTTTTTTTGTTACCTATTGATTGATCTCTTCGAGTGCTATTATTTCCCCACTGTGCTTGTTCTTTATGTGAGGTGTCTATGCTATTGTCGTTTTGTGATTTGCATTTCATTCCATCTTGTGGTGTGTCTGTAAAGATTGATTTACCATCACTATCAATGCAATTGTAAATTTCTCCTGCGTTGGCAAAGTTTATTAAGGTGAAAAAAAGGCACAGAGTTAAAATTACGGTTTTCACTGCATTCTCTCCTTTTAAGGTTAAAATATTTATATGGAGCCTGCAAATTACACTAACGCCCAAAACTTACTAATTAAATGCTTGTAATGGGAAATGATTTTTTAATGATTACCGGTTACAACCTAGCATAAAAATAATATTTTGGAAATTGAGAAGTACAGGAAGCTATGCTTATCTACATTCAAGAATAACTCAGTTGGAAGCTAAAAATTACTCCTGCTTTGGTAAGGGAGGGAGAAGGCTCCCTGTCGGCATCAGGTTTCGCCGCACAGAGCGCTTAGTTCACGCCGTACCACTTCGATCAATTCATTCTTGTTTTCAAGAGTATAAGCCGAGGCGTCGATCGGTTTGCCGATATGAATATCCACCTTCTGATCCAGGAAGAAGTCCCACGTCTTGGGCGGCAATACTTTCTCTGAACCCCGGATGCCGACCGGTATAATTTGCGCGCCGGCTTCCATGGCCAGGATGAAGCCTCCTTTTTTAAACGTTCCCAGCCGGCCGGTTCGAGAACGGGTGCCCTCCGGAGCGATCCACAATACAATCCCATCTTCCATTTTCTCGCGTGCCGCCTTGAGATCCTTCTTGGCCTGCTCGATGTTATGACGATCGATGAAAATGAATTCGCCAGCCGCCATCCCGCGCCCCCACAGAGGTATCCTGAACAGTTCCTTTTTGGTAAGCATGCGGATACTGGCCGGAAGCGAAAGAATCGTCAGGGGAATATCATAGAGGCTGCGGTGATTCGACATGATGATATAGCGGTTTCCCGGTTCGATGCGAACGTTGAAAGGGTTAAAAACCGTCTTTTTGATGCGCGCCGCATTTACCAGTCCGTTTGACCACCAAGTCAAAAGTCCGTCTCCGTCTTTTCTGGGGTATCCGCCCTTGATGCCTGTCCAGTATAGTACGATGACGGTGATTCTTAGTGTCACGTATAAACTTACCATCATGATCAGAAATTTACGGGGCAAAGACGCTTTCATAACATTCAATCTCTTCTCTTCAGGTTGAATATGTTTGTATCACAGAAATAAATCTTACGGATGACATCTGCAAAGTAGACTCATATTTATCCCGCTCGGCTCTGCCTCGGGGATAATTCCCAATAGCCTTTGGCTATTGGATAATTCGACTAACGAACTTTATGCGCTACGCTTTTAAAGTTTGAGTCTCATTACGACCATCAAATTTCAGTGCACCTATAGTGCCCTTTAGGGT
>JASEHT010000126.1 GCA_030018675.1 Smithella sp. | reverse complement strand
TTCCATTTGTTGTCCTTGGCCGAGTAGCCGCGGTTGATGACGCGAACGCTTCCGTCGGGATTCATGCTGTAATCAGCCGTTACGCGGGATAGTCCGCGTTCAAAGGAATGGTCAAGCCGGGCGATTTCGTACCATTTGCCCAGGTACTTCTCGAGCTGAAAATTATCCACCGGCTTTACGCCGTCCGGTATGCCGACGCAACCCCCAAGAAGAAATACAAAACCCAATATACATTTTTTAAGCGTCATTTTTATGTCCTTTACAATTCAATGAGGATGACTTATTTTACTCCAAAATGAATTAAAATCAACGGAGGAATTATGACGCTGGCTCAATATTTTGAAAAAACAAAAGGGGTGGGGGTGCTTTCCACTGCGGATAAAGGCGGCAGAGTCAACGCCGCGATTTACGGTCGCCCTCATTTTATTGATGACCAAACGATCGCCTTCATTGCTGCCGACCGTCTCACGCATGCCAATCTGCAATCCAATAAATCCGCGGCATATCTCTTTAAAGAGGACGGCTCTTATCAGGGGAAAAGGCTTTATCTCACCATGACGCAGGAAGAGAAGGATTCGCCTCTCATTGAAAAACTCCGTCGTCACAAGCACGGAAAAGCTGAAGACGGGGATCAGGCCGAATCCAGGTTTCTCATTTATTTCAAAATCGATCAGGTGCTTCCGCTGATCGGCGATGGCAAATAAACGACGACATAAGGTGCGACTGAAAAAATCAAAAAGCATGGTTTTGGGGGAGGGTTTTGATGAAAGTATTCATGACCGGCGGCACCGGATTTGTCGGGACTTATCTGGCGAAGCGTTTTATCGCTGAAGGTCATTCTGTAACCATTCTCACGCCGGACGCAGGGAAGCAGGCGTTAAACGTGAAAGGCCTTTCGTATCTGGAAGGCAATCCGACCGTCAAAGGTGATTGGCAAAAGGCTGTTGCCGGTCATGACATCATCGTCAATCTTGCCGGAGCCTCTATCTTCAGCCGCTGGACGGAAGAGCAGAAAAATATTTTACGCTCCAGCCGGATGCTGACCACCCGAAATCTGGTGGAAGCCCTGCCGGAAAAGTCCGGGCACGTCACATTTTTCAGCACGTCCGCCGTCGGCTATTACGGGTTTCGCGGAGACGAGGAATTGACCGAGTCAGCGGCGGCCGGAACGGATTTTCTAGCCCGTCTTGCTGATAACTGGGAAGGTGAGGCGTTGAAAGCGCAGACGAAAGGCGCGCGCGTTATCATCACGCGCTTCGGCATCGTGCTGGGAAAAAACGGCGGCGCGCTGGGACAGATGATCCCGCTGTTCAAATTTTTTCTCGGCGGTCCGCTGGGTAGCGGGCGTCAGTGGTTTTCCTGGATTCACACGCACGATCTGGCCGAAGCCTTTATTTTTCTTCTGCGGCATCAGGACATCTCCGGCGCGGTCAATCTCTGCTCGCCGCAACCGGTGCGCAATAAAGAGCTCGGCAAGGCTATCGGCAGGATTTTGCATCGCCCGTCATGTCTGCCGGCTCCCGGTTTTATGATCAGACTGATTCTGGGCGAGTTCGGTTCCGTTCTGCTCGAAGGCCAGCGCGCGATGCCCCGCCGCCTGATGGATGCCGGATTTCAATTCAAATATCCGCAGATCGATGCAGCATTGAAAAGTATTATATTGACGTAAGATTCATCCATTGCGAAAAGACATTTTACGTTTTATATTGACAGACATCAACGTTCTTCCTATACTTTTTATTAATTCAGGTCATCACGCAGCGGAATAAATCCGTATTTTTAAAAGGACTTTTCCCGATGAAATTTTTGCCGGCTGTCATCACCACTGTTTTTTCCAGTAAAATTACCAAGGAAAATATCAGCCTCATTGTCAAATATCTGATTTTTATCACAGCGCTGATTACCATTTACAGCGTTCTCTTCCACTATATCATGGCCGCAGAAGGTCAGGATCATTCCTGGATAACCGGATTTTACTGGACGATTGTGACCATGTCCACGCTGGGATTCGGCGACATTACCTTTACGTCCGATCCCGGACGCGCTTTTTCAATCTTCGTGCTTTTGTCCGGCGTTATTTTACTGCTGGTTCTTCTGCCGTTTATCTTCATCAAATTTTTCTTTGCCCCCTGGATGGACGCCCAGGCGAGAAGTCGCGCGCCGCGGGAACTGCCTTCGTATACCCGTAACCACGTCATTATCACGAATTACGATGCCGTGACGGAATCGTTGATTGAAAAACTGGTCAGCCATAAAAATGACTACGTCGTTGTGGTCGAAGAATTTCAAAAAGCGCTGGAACTTTACGACAAAAATATCCGCGTTGCCGTCGGCAACATCGATGATCCCGAAACTTACTCGAAGCTGCGCGCGCAGAACGCCGCGCTGGTCGTGGCGACGAATTCCGACCAGATGAACACCAATATCACGCTGACGCTACGCGAAGATTTCGAGCACCTGCCGATCATCACCACCGCCGATTCGCCCCATTCGGTGGATATTCTGCAGCTGGCGGGCAGTTCACGGGTTCTGCAGCTTCACGAACTGATGGGACGATCTCTGGCGTCCTGGACCATTGCCGGGGATTGCAGGTCGAACATTATCGGCGCGTACCAACAAATGGTGATCGCGCAGTCTCCGGTGATCAGCACCCCGCTGGTGGGGCAGACCATCGCGCAGAGCCAGATTCGCGAAACGTTCGGCCTGACGGTGGTCGGCATCTGGGAACGCGGCAAATTCAATGTTCCTCGTCCGGATACCGTCATCAATCGTTCCAGCGTTCTCGTTCTGGCCGGACTGGAGGCAGCCGTGGCCAAGTACGATGAAGTCTATTCTTTTTATCAGATTTGCAAAGTTGCCGGTGACCCAATCATTATCATCGGCGGCGGGCGCGTAGGGAACGCCATCGCGGAAAAATTCCGGGCGTCGGACATCCCGTATCTGATTATCGAGAAAAACAGGCGCCGCAATCAGGAAGACGGCCATTTTGTTTTTGGCGATGCCGCGGATATTCAGACGCTGGAAAAAGCTTGGTTCGAAAAGGCCCCCGCCGCGCTGATCACGTCGCATGATGACGCGACGAATATCTATCTGACCAAATATCTTCGCAGTCTGCGTCCGGATATGCAGATTTTGAGCCGCGCAAGCGAAGACCGCAATATCAATACGCTTCATCGCGCCGGCGCGGATTTCGTCATGTCGTACGCGTCCCTCGGCGCCAATGCCATGTTTAATTTTCTGATGAATGAGGAAACGGTTCTTCTGGCGGAGGGATTGAATTTCTTCCATCTGCCGGCTCCCGAATCCCTGGTGGGTAAAACGCTTTTACAGTGCGGCATCAGGGAAAAAACCGGATGCAACGTGGTCGCCATCGTCCACAAGGGCGTGACGACAACCAATCCGAATCCGGCGATTCACATCGGTAAAGACGATGAGCTTGTGCTTATCGGAACCTATGACGCGGAAAGTTTGTTCCTGAAAGAATTTCCCGGTTAAATCATTTTCGCCTGAAAAAACTCTTTTATAAGAGCAGGTTAAATGGTTCATATTCGATTCATAATATTGCTTGCCCGCGCCATTTTTTTACTCTATAATTCGTCTCGACATCAAGATCCTGGAGGCACGAATTAAAATTTGTTATACAAACTCAAAACAGCTTACAAGGAGGGAAAAATGAAAAAAATTATTGCGATGGCGACCATGCTGCTTTTCCTGGGTGCAATCAGTGTTTTCGCGGCCGGGTTAAAAGTAGGCGATAAAATAGGCAATTTCACGCTGAAAGACGCTCTGGCAGATAAAGAGTATAGTTTAAGTTCACCGGAATTCGCCAACAAGGTTGTCTATATGGTTTACGCGAGTTCAAGCTCCGCCGATGATAACGATCATATCAGCGACGCGCTGAATGCCGACAAGGATGTGGTCCGTCTGAAAAGTGAAAATAAATACGTGGGGCTGGGCGTGGGAAACCAGAAAGATAGCCCGGTGCCTAATTTTATCATCAAGCAAATTTCCAAGAGCAAGCAGAAAAGAACCGGTGCTATCATTCTGCTCGATCCGGATTTCACCATGGGCAATATTCTGGGACTGGAATCTCCGCATAAAGGCGCCGTATCGGCTCTGATTGATAAAAACAGGGTTGTCCGTTACATCTATGTCGGGAAAACACCGTCTGAAAATATTCCCAAGATTATTGAATTAATCAAGAAATATTCGGCAGAGTAATCAATTATTTGTTAGTGGACAATTCCCCCTCAACTTCCCGCATCGGGATTTGAGGGGGAATTTTTATAGGGAAACTTTGAGTTACTGTTGGAAAATTTTGAAGACTCGCTATAATATATTGTGAGATTCAAATTTCAAAAACGAAGTGAATTGAAATTTGTAAGTCGAATCCCGACCCTGTCGGGACAAAGCGGAGGGTGTAATACACCGCAGCGAGCTCGCGGAATTTGTTTTCAGTTCCGATAGCTATCGAAATTGCTTTGGGGTTTAATACCCGTGATTATCCCCCCTGATCGTATTAATCGCTTTGCCATTACACCCATTTCGACCTTCGGGAGAAATCTAACAAAAAACGCTTGCCGCTTTGTTCCTGGAAATGATACGAAGCGCGATATCTAATATTATTGTTTTGAGGTGATGACGCGTATGGCCATTATTATTGACGGCAACAAAATAGCGCAGGATATTCGGAATGAAGTACGGTTAAGTGCGCTGGCGCTCAAAGAACAAAAAGGCGTTGTGCCGGGTTTGGCTGTTGTTCTGGTTGGTGAAGATCCTGCCTCAAAGGTTTATGTGGGAAGAAAAGCCAAGGCCTGTGAAGAAGTCGGTTTTCTTTCCCGAGAGTATAAGCTTGCCGCTGATACAAGCGAGGAAAAGCTGCTGTGTATTATTCGGGAACTGAATAATGACAAGCTCATTCATGGGATTTTAGTTCAGCTTCCTCTTCCCCAGCATATTTCCACGGAAAAAATAATCGCGACCATCGACCCGCATAAAGACGTGGATGGCTTTCACCCTTATAATGTTGGTGGTCTTGTAACCGGCTCACCTTTTCTTGTTCCCTGTACGCCACAAGGTATCATGGAATTAATTTTCCGCTCCGGCATTAATCTTTCCGGTAAAGAAGCGGTGGTTGTCGGGCGAAGTAATATAGTCGGTAAGCCGGTGGCTTTCCTTCTTCTGGCGCAAAACGCTACAGTCACGATGTGCCATTCTAAAACGAAAGACCTCGCCGAGGTAACAGGACGGGCGGATGTGCTCATTGCCGCTATCGGCAAACCGCAGATGATTAAGGCGAATATGGTTAAGGAAGGAGCGGTTGTGATTGATGTTGGCGTCAACCGTCTGGAAAGCGGCAAACTGACCGGTGATGTCGCTTTTGATGAAGTCGCGGTCAAAGCGTCATATATTACGCCGGTTCCCGGTGGTGTCGGTCCGATGACGATCGCCATGCTGATGAAAAATACGCTGACTGCAGCAACGGCCGGCTTTGGAAAATAATTTATCGCGGTCCTTTCATCAGATCATTAGGTTCGTATCAACGGGGGCATTCACATGTCAAAGGGACACATAAAACAGTATTTTATTGTCTTTCTCATTACCATAACGCTTCTGTATGTCTGTCTGGAGTTGTATGCCCGTTATCAAGTCAAATACGGCCGGTCGGGCAATGAAGTCAAGATTCTTTATGCGGAAAAATTTCCTGAAATAGACAACTTTCTCGCGGATAAACGTCTGGCGACAGACGCGGGCCTGACCTATTACGATTATTTTCTTTTCGCGATAGCGCCGACACCCGAGAAAAGCAAGCTCGTCAGATTTACGGATTATTACTCGGCACGATATGTGCCGGAAAGCGAATCGCTGGGTTCCGGCGCTCCGATAATCTGGATTTTCGGCGGCTCGACCATACAAAATATGGAAACGACGGACGAGCTTTCGATCGCAAACCAGATCGCTGTCAGTCTGAAAAATTCCGGCCGTTCAGCAGCGGTGGTTAATTTCGGCGTTGGGGGCTTTCAGTCATCTCTGGAAAGCATCAAGTTTCAGGAATTGCTGCGTCAGGTGCCCGCGGCGGAACGACCCCAGGTGGTCGTTTTTTATGACGGCTTCAATGACGCCGGCGTGGCGACTCGTTTAAGAGCGGGAAGCTACCAGAACGATCTGGTCATGAAAATAGAAACGCTTGTGGAAGGACATCATGGAAAAATGTTCTTTTATTCTCTCGGAAACCTGGTCGGCAGGATTTCCGTTTATTGGAGAAACAGGCTAGCTTTTAAATATGCCGATGCTCTTTTCGGCGGGAAATACATAAAATATGATCGTGATAACATGATCAAGGGCGTGGAAATTTATGAAACGAATTCAAGGATCATCAGAGGGGTATGCCGGGAATTCGGAATCAAGCCGGTTTTTCTTCTGCAGCCGATGATTTTCACCAAGGCCGATCTGACGGAATTCGAGAAGAGCATTTCCCTCCCGCCGGATAATCGTAAAATGGTATTTATGACGGAATTTTACCGGTTGGCGGGCCAAGCCATGAAAAAGTACGATGACTTCTATAACCTTTCAGATATTTTAAACGGAAGCGAAAGAAACGATTTCTATGATCTGGGGCATACTGGGCCTTATACGGGAATCGCCATCGGGGAACATATCGGAAAAATTCTTATGCCCTATCTTGCCGACACAAATAAAACAGCCGGGAAGCCGTTCAACTGAAAGCATTTTTTATTTTATTGGCAAAAAGCGCCT
>JASEHT010000125.1 GCA_030018675.1 Smithella sp. | reverse complement strand
CCGGGGAGTAGGGGAGAGCGCCGGCCAGTATGATGAAGGCCGAGGCGAAAGAGAGGACATTCTTGCCGTTTGTGAGTATCTGCGCAACACAGGATTGCAGCAATTATATTTTGCCGGTTACTCATTCGGCGCCTGGGTGGGCTCAAAAATATATGCAGAAAGGGACGACATTTTTTCTTTCACGGTTTTTGTTTCACCGCCGGTAAATTATTTCGATTTCGAATGGGATAAATTAAAAAACAAAATTGATCTTCTTGTTTGCGGCGATGAAGACGGATTTTGCTCTTTGGATATCGTAAGGCGGCAGGCGGAAAACATTCAGTCTCGGTTGGAAATCATTTCTGGCGCGGATCATTTTTTCCAGGGCAGGGAAACGGAGCTTGCGAAAATTCTGCAAAAATATATTTTGTAACTAAACGTAAGAAAATTAAAAAAATACTTGATTTTGAAAAAAAACGATGATATTTTTTCAATCACGATATAAAAACCCGCATACATGCTGTAACTTTTGGAAATGATTTTAGCGGGGTGAGTCAGGAAACAGTTAGTGTTAAGTTCTAAAAAAAAAGAAATAAAACCGCAAAGAGATCTTTTTTTGAAAAGAATCTGAGCGGTTTTTTTTGTTTTCTGAAAATGATTTGAATCAGGAAACAAATATTATTAAAGGAGGGTTTTGGCTTTGGCAGAAGGAAAAGTAAAGTGGTTCAATGAGAAGAAGGGGTTTGGTTTTATTGAAAACGACGAAGGCGGAGATGTATTTGTTCATTATAGTGCTATCGCCGGAACAGGATTTAAGACACTGTACGAAGGTCAGAAAATCCGTTTCGACATTGAACAGGGGAACAAGGGGCCCAGCGCGACAAATGTTACGCCACTATAATACGCCGGATTAATCAAATTGTTTGAACAAAAAAATGCTCCGATTCTCGGGGCATTTTTTTGTTCAGAGAGGATAATCTGAACAAAGGAAACATTGTCCCCGCGCATATTTCAGACGATTTCAAAACGCCGCATCTCTTTTCTCGCCCAGTAAATCACGGTGAACAAAGCGATCAGGTTGGCCAGAGGTAACGCCACCCATGCACCCGTGAGTCCCCAGAAAGAAGGAAGAATAATCAATAGGGGAATGAAAACGACAATGTCGCGGACGAAGAGTAAAAACATGGACAGGGTGCCCTTGCCCAATCCCAAAAACATGTTGATAAAAATGATGATTGGCGCGGTGAACAGCAGAGCGGTAATGTGAATACGCAGGGCGGGAATCGCAATGGCCGTTAGAGAGACATCCGTGGAAAAAAAACCGATGATCTGAGTCGCGAATATTTCGAGAAATAATGTAGCGATTACGGCGAATGACAAAGCGACCTTCAAGGTGGTGAAGACGGATTCTTTTAGCCTCTGATAAAGTCTGGCGCCCGCGCTGTATCCGACAATCGGCATCAGGCCGAAGCCGATGCCGAATAAAATCATCGTTGCAAGACCGGTCACACGAAAACATATGCCCAGGGCGGCAATGGCTTCATGACCGAATCCGGAAAGAACATGGTTGTAAACAACCAGCACGAGGCTGAGAATTAAATTGATGTTGATGGAGGGCAGCCCCGTGGAATAAATTGATTTGATGACTTGAATGTCGGGACGGACGCTTTTCCATACGAGTGCATATCTGGATGATTTCAATTGCAAAAAAAGCAGCGAAAATATAAAAGCAAGAATCTGCGCGATGACAGCGGCCAGCGCAGCGCCTTTGATGCCCAGGTGGGGGAAGGGACCGATGCCGAAAATGAGAAAGGGATCCAGAACCGCGCTCGTAGCGGATGCGACGAGCACAACGTACATGGACAGCATGGGTCTGCCTTCCGCGCGAAGCAGATTGTTGGCCATCATTGTAAATAAAAGAAAAGGGGCGCTGAATGCGATGATGAAAAGATAATCCCGGCAAAGGGGCATGATTTCATCGAAAGCGCCGAAAGCGATTAAAATTTCATCTGTGAAAAGCATGACGGACGCTATGATCGCCAGGCCGAAAAAAAAGGAAAGGGGGAAAATCTGGCCGGCGGTTTTCCGGGCCATGGACGTATTGCCGGCGCCGAACATGCGGGCGGAAAAGGAACCGGCGCCAATTCCGGTGCCGACGCCCACAGCGGCAAAAATGATTTGAATCGGGAAACAGACGGTCAGCGCGGCCAGCGCCTGCGAGCTGAGGCGCGCCAGCCAGAAGGCATCAATGAAGTTGTAAAGAGACATGGCGGTCATGGCGATAATGGATGGCCAGCTCATTTTCAAGATAAGCGGGAATATCGCTTCTTTGCCTAAGTCCAGTCTCTTGTTCATAAGATTCGTGTGATGCACGCGGAGGTTATTTTTGCTTACATATAAAGAGCAATAAATTCAAGATAAAATATGTCAATCAATCTCATCGTCATTCTCGGGCCGACGGCATCGGGAAAAACAAATGTTGCGGCACGGCTCGCTTTTGATCTGGGAGGGGAAATCATATCCGCTGATTCACGTCAGGTCTATCGGGGCATGAATATTGGCACCGGGAAGGATTTGAATCAGTATATGATAGACGGCCGGCAGGTTCCGTATCACCTGATTGATATTATTGCGCCGGATGAGGAATTCAACCTTTTCGCGTTTCAAAAAAGATTTTACGAGATCTTTACCGCGCTGGTGAAAAAGAACATTTTGCCCGTGCTGGTCGGAGGAACCGGTCTATATCTGGAATCAGTTCTGCTGGCTTACGATCTGCCCGAGGCGCCCGTTGATAAAAAACAAAGAAATGCTTTGAGACAGCGAACGAAGTCTGAATTGCAGGATATGCTTTTGGATTTGCATCCCCGGCTGCATAATAGAACGGATCTTGAAGATCCTTTAAGATTACTCCGCGCGATTGAAATAGCACTGGCGCGAAATGATCAAAGCGCGAAGAAGGAACGGCCGAAAGTGGATGCTGCCGTGTATGGCATAAAATGGGAAAGAGCCGTTCTCCGGAAGAGAATCACAGACAGGTTGGACGAAAGACTGAAAGAGGGAATGATCGAGGAGGTTTCGTCTCTGCATTCCGCAGGATTGAGCTGGGAGAGACTCGAAAGCTTCGGCCTGGAGTATCGTTTTGTCGCTCAATATCTGCAGAAAAAGATGCCGTTTGAAGAAATGAAAGATAACTTGACTATCGCCATTCATCAGTTTGCCAAGAGACAGGAAACCTGGTTTCGGCGAATGGAGAGGAACGGTGTTCCTATACACTGGCTTCCGGGCGATGATTATCCCCTGCTGAAAGAAAATGTTATCAGGCGTCTGCGATGAAGAAAGATTCGTTGGCCGATATTTACCTGCGCATGTATTCCGTCGGGGAAAAATGGAAAGTCATCGCGAACAATACCAGCAATGTTTCTCTTGTTGTGGTCATTCCGGCATACGCCGAGAAAGAGATGCTTTTTTCCACGCTTGCCTCACTGGGACGCAACAATCCTTCGGCGCTGGAATCTGCTTTAGTCCTTTGTGTTGTAAACAATAAGAATAATTCACCCGCTGCTGTCATAGACAATAATCAACAAACCATCGGATGCCTGGATCATCTGGTGAAAAATAAATCATTGAGCGAATATAAATCAGACAACGCCTTGTATCCTCTTCTGGCGGAAATAGCGGACGCGGGCATGAACCTCGGCTACATAGACGCATCATCAAACGGATATGAAATAGCGTGTGACAAAGGAGGCGTGGGAACGGCAAGAAAAATCGGCATGGATTCGGCTCTGCGTCTTTTGAAGGAACAATCCGCTTCAAACGGCGTTATGGTGAGTTTGGACGCCGACACGTTGGTGCAAAACAATTATCTGGATGTTTTGAGAAATTACTTCACCCCGGATATCAAAACCGCTATCGTGGCTTATGAACATCAGATGCCCGCGGATGACCTGCATCGGGCGGCCATCTGTTGCTATGAGATATTTCTGCGTTACTGGGTGCTGGGTTTGCGCTACGCTCAATCTCCCTGGGCGTTTCATTCCATCGGATCAACGATTTCCGTTTCCGCCAGGGCTTACCTGGAAGTAAGGGGCATGAACAAAAAGGAAGCGGGTGAAGATTTTTATTTCCTCAATAAGCTGGCGAAAGTGGGCAGCATCGACTACATCAAGGAAACCTGTGTATTCCCTTCGTCCAGGCCTTCTTTTCGCGTGCCGTTCGGCACCGGTAAAAGAATAGAAAGGTTTCTGACGGGGAAGTCTGAAGAAGAATATCGCCTATATGATCCGCGCATATTTTCCGTATTGGCCGATTGGGTTGCGCTGATGCAAGGTTGTTATTTTCTGGAGGGAGAAGACATTCTCCAAAAAGCGGGAATGATTCATGGTGCGTTAAAATCGTTTTTGGAAGAAAATAAGTTCGATGTTGTCTGGGCTAAAATACGGCGTGTCGCAAAGGACGAAAAGACGCTGGCGAAACATTTCTCCGATTGGTTTGACGGATTTAAAACCTTAAAGCTCATCAACTACTTTACACGGGAATGTTATCCTCAAATCCCGATGTTTGTGGCTCTGGAAAGGATTCTCTCCATGCTGAATGCCGATCGGCTTCACTTGAATGGGAGCGGAAACATTCCGTCTTTGAGTGAACAAGAGGCTATCCTGACTTTTCTGCGCGGCATGACCTGATCACGCATGAACGCGTTGCTCGAACCGGATAATTATCTTGACGGATACCGTCATTTTACATATAAGTCGCCCAATAAATTACACTAAATATTTTCGGAGGAAATCCATGCGTAATAGATTAAGCCGACTCTGGCCGATCATGATTTTATTGTTTGTCTTTGTGATATCAGGTTGTTCAAAAAGCGGGGAAAAGGATTCCGGTACGGTGACCGGCGATGCGGCCGTTGTTCAGGAAGCTGTATCGGATTTATCGTCCGGACAAAGTGAACCGGAAGTGAAAGCCGAGAACAACAAAAGAACCGACATTGTGGCGAGTGTTGACGGGAAGGTTTTAAAAAAATCTGAACTGGAGAATAATGTTAAAGAAAGAATGAGAATTCTAAAGGATCAAATCCCTGCCGATAAGCGCAAAGAATTTCAGCAGAACCTCAGCCGGCAACTGACGGAGAGCTTTATCATCAGAACGCTTTTGGAAAATGAAATCGATAAACGGAAAATCACCGCCAACAGCGACGAGATTGTCAAAACGATGAACAATATAAAGGCCAGCCTTCCTCCAGAGAAGAAGATGGATGATTTCCTGAAAGAAAACAGAATTACACAGGAGGACATCATCTTCGCGGTGCGGGCGGAAAAATTCAAAAACATGGTCGTTGGTAAAAAAGCGAAGCCGACGCAGAAAGAAATAAGCAAGTTCTACAGCGACAACAAGGAGAATCTTTTTACCGAGCCGGAAAGTGTTCATGTTCGCCATATCCTGGTTGCCCTGGGAAAGGATGAAGACGATAAAGTTCAGGCGGAGAAAAAAGAAAAGATCGAAAGTCTCCGCAATCAATTATTGAACGGCGGCAACTTTGTCGAACTGGCCGCAAAAAACTCTGATTGCCCGAGCAAGGAAGTCGGAGGCGATTTAAATTTTCTCAGAAGAGGACAGACGGTCAAGGCGTTTGAAGATGCCGCTTTTTCCCAGGAGAAAAACGCCATCGGTCCTGTGGTCAAAACCGAATTCGGTTATCATATTATTCAGGTATTGGATAAAAGGCCTTCTAAAAAAGTCGCTTTGGAAGACGTTAAAGATAGAATCTCCAACCATCTCGAACAAGCGAAACAGGTGGAGGTTTTTAACGCCGTTTTAAATGATTTGAAAGAAAAGGCGAAAATCGAAATTTATTAAATATCAATTTCCGAAAATATTTTATTTAAAGCTATGTTCACTATCGGGGAAGCTGCCGCTCTTGACTTCCCCGATATATGTTTTTACCGCTTTCTTGATTTCCAAATTGAGATTGGCGTATTTTTTCACAAACTTGGGCGTAAATTTATCCTGCATGCCCAGCAGATCATGAATGACAAGCACCTGTCCGTCGCAATGGATGCCGGCACCGATACCGATCGTCGGAATAGCCAGTGCGCCGGTGATCTCCGCGGCGAGTTTTTCCGGCACGCATTCCAGCACAACCGCGAAAGCGCCCGCTTCTTCCAGAATTTTGGCATCCTGCATAATTCTTTCAGCGTCGTCGTCTTTTTTGCCCTGGACTTTGTAGCCTCCCAATTGGTGAACAGATTGCGGCGTCAGGCCAAGATGCGCCATGACAGGAATTCCCGCATAGGTCATTTTATGCACAATTTCCGAAAATTCCCGACCGCCTTCGAGTTTAACGGCCTGGACGTCGGCTTCCTTTAAAAAACGTCCCGCATTAGCCAACGCCGCTTCAGCAGAGACCTGATACGATAAAAAAGGCATATCCGCGACAATCATCGCCTTCTTCACAGCACGGGCGACGGCTTTGGTGTGGTGAAGCATATCTTCCATTGTCACCGGCAAGGTTGAATCGTATCCGAGCATCACGTTGCCCAAAGAATCCCCGACCAGAAGGATGTCAATGTCGCTTTCATCCAGGATCGAAGCCATGGCGTAATCGTAAGCCGTCAGCATCGCAATCTTTTCTCCCGACGTTTTCATCTTTTTTATATCGGCGGTTGTTTTACGGGTTATTTTACTTTGGGTGCTCATGACTTCCTCCTTTTAAAAGAACGTTGATTTTTCTTGCCTGTCCGGCGTTGATGGTTCCTTTCTGCTGAGCGATTTTGACGGTTATCAATCCCAGGGAAGAATATAATAAAGAATACTCAGG
>JASEHT010000124.1 GCA_030018675.1 Smithella sp. | reverse complement strand
CGAATGTTCTTTAATCAGTAAATATTCCAATTCTGTAAGTTTTGACGGCTTCGTCAGTATCTCCGCCGGAATAGATAATTTGCCGATGTCATGAATAATGCCCGCCATATGGATGCCTTCGATTTTCTCCTTGGGCAATCCCATCTCAGCGGCGATAGCACACGCCAGATTTGCGGCTCTGGATTGATGGCCGGCTGTGTAGGGATCTCTGGATTCCAAAGCCGATTCCAACGCCTGAATGGTCGTGCCCACGGCTCTCTTTAAACTTTCCATCGTTTCCTCAAGCTTTGCTTCCATTTCCCGCCGCTTTTTCGCCGTGAACTGGACATGGGAAGCAAAGATAGCCAGCAGGCAAAAAACAACCAAACGCGGCCAGATATCCTTCGTTTCAACTCCAATAAGCGTTTGCAGAAAAGAAAATCCGGACGAACTGAGCACCGTGAGCATGGCATCGATGATCCAGAACGCTATCCCCAGCCCAAGACTGATCCAGAATATTGATTCAAATATTCTTTCTTTTTCGCTGACTTTGTTCTGAGTATCTTGCTCCAATGATTTCTCCTGTCCTTCATGCTTTCTTTATACATTGAGCATTTCTTTGATTTTCAGCAAAAATTCATCAGCCGATTCGGTGTTGAGGGCAATGACTTCACCGGGACAAATCGCGCTTTTGTCTTTTGTCATGATATTGGCCGCGACATTGAGCGCGCTGATGGAGATGCCGTTGTCTTCCAAAAAGCTCTTCGCCGGAATCGAGGCAACGGTCGTAATAATCCGGACGATTATTTTTCTGCAAACAATCAGCCTGGCGGCGGCTAATCCGATAACCTTATCGTGCAGAAGCAGACCGGTTCTGTCTTTGTATTTTTCCATGCTTTCCCAAAGAGGCCTTAACCCCTTTTCAGCCGAGGAGTGGATTAATCTGCCGTCCTCGAAAAGAGCCAGGGTGTATTTTGAGAAATCGGGATTTAACATAAATATCTACGCAAGGGCTTGCTCATCAGTTGAATCACTGCTGCCCATAAAATGTCGGCCAGTAAAAGGACAATGATCAGTTTCGTGATAAACTCAACGGAAAGATTCATGAAATAATAATCCGTTACGATCAGCCAGGGAAGCTGGCAAAGAAAAGCCAGAATAACCGACAGAATGAGTTTATCCGTTTTCTTGTAAAAGAATCCCGTGCAAAAACCCAATATTGCGTTGCCCACGATAAGATATGGGTTGCCCAGCAGCATCGCGGAATAAAGTGAACCGGCAACACCGGCCACGAGACCACCTGTCGCTCCGAAGAATAGCGCCGCCAGAATAATCGCCGCCGGGAAAAAATGAACCTTCCAGTTCTGAGCAAATTCCAGATTAATCATACTTAAAACAAAGGGGAAGATGAGCAGGAGCGTGATCGTAACGGCTAATTGCCGGTAAAACCTGACGGCGTTTGCTGTGGTTGATGAATACTTCATAGGCACCCCCTGAAATGAATTTATATGGTATTTTACCTTATTCAGATCGCTTTGAAAAGATCATTATGTTAAAATATTTCTGATGCAATCGGCATGAAAAAGATTTAAAATACGCCATCTGAACCAGGAACGTGCTTTATGACAGATTTTTTCTTTGAACCCGCGCAGGGAAATAAGAAGCCTTACATTGGATCGCTGAAAAATCTTCTGCGTAAATTCCGGTATCCATTTGTTCCGGGCGACCGCGTGGGAATTAAACTTCACTGGGGAGAACGCGGCAACAGGGGCTATTTGCCTCCGGACTACGCGCGGGAGATTGCCGCATGGCTGATCGCCCATAAGGCGAAACCTTTTATTTTTGACACGACGGTGCTTTATTCAGGAGGACGACGCACCGCCGGCGAATCGCTGAAAACAGCCGCTGCCCATGGTTACACGCCGGAATTTTTAGGCTGCCCGGTTATCATTGCCGACGGCGCTGACGGGCGCGATGTCGTTTCGTTTCCCGCGAGCTACAAACATTTTAAAACCGTTCAGGTGGCCGATGTTTTTGACAGCACACAGGGATTTGTCATCTTTTCCCATTTCAAGGGTCATATGGTGTCCCTGTTCGGCGGAGCCATTAAAAACATCTCGATGGGATTTGCTTCCCGCGCCCAGAAACAGCGGATGCATTCCGATTATCATCCCGTTTTGAGCCCAAAGAAATGCACACGCTGCGGTGTCTGCGTTGAGATATGTCCGACCAAAGCTGCATCCATTCAGGAACCTGACTATCCGCAATATGATTTAAATAAATGCATCGGCTGCGCGCAGTGCATCGCGATGTGTCCGGAACTGGCGCTGCAGATTTTCTGGAATTCGGACATGACGGTTTTTCAGGAAAAACTTGTGGAAACGGCGGCAGCCGTCTGGAACAAAATTCAGGAAAAGTCCATAGTCATCAATTCCCTGCTCAATATCACGGTGGAATGCGATTGTCTGCCCGGCATAAATCCCGTCATCAGCAATGATCTGGGATTTGTCGGCGGTTATCAACCCGTTACGGTTGATGAAGAATCCCTGAAGATTACCGGCGCGGACATTTTCGAAAAAGTGCATCCCGGCATTCCGTGGAAGCGGCAGTTTTCCTACGCCCGTGAAATCGGATTCGCCGATTAGACCAACCCACCGGCGCGCATGTTCCCGTCTTACCGAAGAATGTCTTTTCCAGTCAAATGATGAAATTTTTCACTGGATAAATACCGGGCATAATAAAAAAATTCCCTGGCCAGAGAGTATCCCACATTACAATTAACTGTGCATCTCGGGCAGTAATCTTTTTTAATCGTACGCCTCATATTTCTGCTTTTTTCCGAAAACCATATTTGATGAGGCTCGGAGTCTTTAATATGCCCGTAAATAAATCGGCTATCGAAATCGCATCCGCGCATGAATCCGTTGGTATCAATCTGTAAATAATGATTGAGCAGCAAACAGGGCACGCGTCGTTTCGCGCCGCTGATTAAATTCAAATAATCCTGCCAGAATGCCCTGTTAAAAGTTCTCAGCTTCGGCATTAATTCATTTGAAATAATCTTTTGAAGTTCGGCGAACTGGGCCGGGCTGAATTGCAGGCGGTTTTTCAATTCCTCATCGTCCGTAAACACTTCAGACGTACAAATCGGCGAAAAAGTAAGAGGCAGATTGTTTTTCTCACCGTAATCAAAGATTTCTTTCAGATAGGGAACATTCAGGGGCTGAACGGTGCAATTGACGGAAAGAAACAAATCATTTTTTTGTTGAATTTTTTTTAAATCCGCAAGGGTCTTCGTTACCTTTTCAAAAGCGTCAGGCACGCCTCTGATTTTTTCGTGAAGTTGACCGACGCCATCCAACGAAGCGGAAACATATAATTTTATATTGCCCCGGCTTTGAGCTACTTTAAGCAGGTTTTTCACGGCCCGGATAACGCGGCGGTTATTAAACCCGTTGGTGCAGAGGGTTATGCGCTTGATGTTCCGACATGATTTCAGAACGGCTTCGGCAATATCCGCCAGGTCATCCCTGAGCGTGGCTTCACCGCCGCTGAGCGTCAGCATTTCCAGCGAAGAAAATAGTTTATCCTTATAGAGCGTTTCAATGATCTGCGGCGAAAGTTCGTCGGATTTTTTATTTTCTTTCCAGAAAATACAGGACAGACAGCGGGAGTCGCACCGATGGGTTACCCGGATGGTTGAAAATATCGGCTTCGGCGTATACAACTTTCCGGCTGCGTGAAATTTGATGCCCCCGGCAACAAAACGGGGAATCTTAAGAATATTCTTTAAATTGACAGGATCGTCGGCTTTCATAAAAGGCATTTTCTAAACTGTTGATCAATTAACAATCCAAAAGACCATAGGATTTTAAAACCGGTCTTATCTTTTCGGCGAGCTTCTCACCGATTTGAATCATGCCGTAATCTCCCAGATGAACCATATCCGGACAAAGCCCTCCGGCCACATCGGACATGAGTTCCGGCCCTTCTATCAAATAAACATTTTTATGCGGCGACGCTTCAACCGCTTTGCGGAGCAATTTCCGGTACAATCCGGGCTTCTCGCTTTCAACATAATCGCCATAGTACGGTTTGATGGTGATACAGAAAACCGGTCGCCGTTTGTTGCTTTTGGCAACGCTGTCTATCATATAAGAGACACGCGCTGAAAATTCCCCGGGAGAAAATAGTTGAACCATGTTGACGGACAAAGCCAGCGTCGCGAAATCCCAGTCGTTTCTTCCGGCGATATAATCAGCCAATTCCGGTTCGCAAAACGCCGTACAGCTGGAGCCCAGATTAATGACGTCCGCGCCCAGACGGATGCCGACCTGATTCGTGTAGCAAAGGTGCGGTCCGGTGGCATAGGCGCCCTGAGTCAGGGAAGATCCGTAAGCCAGGTACCGAAGCTTGGGTATTTCTTGCGGCTGGGGAGGTCTGATTTTATCCGCCGGTTCAATATTATGAAATCTTATCGGAGCCCCCATTGAGGTGCCCCAGAATCTGATTCTGCACACATTGTAAGAAAAAGGCTCATTCTTCGTCACTCTTTCGGCCATTTTCCGGAAGTTGGGAGGCATATTGATTTCCAGTACTGTTTTCCGTTTTTTAATTACGAAGCGCTGCCTTGAATGAAACACACCGAAGAAAATATGGGCATCGGTGACAATACCTTCTCCGAGTTGCTCCGCGATTTTATCAACGGAAAGCGTAATCCTGACTGGATATGTTCTGCTAACGAAACGGATTTCCGAACCCGATGGACAAATCATCATCATTTGTCCCGCCCTGCTTAAGCCAAGGGACACACTCTCCGGAATGCGCCCCAGGAGCACACCTTCAATATTTTTGTGCTGATAGATCTCTTCTATATTATGGAAATCGAGTTTTTCTAAAATCACTAATTCACCTCAAACAAAAGATGTTGATGCTTTCCACCGAGGGTGGAGGCATCAATGCGCAGTCCCTTTTGAAAAATAATTTGTTAAAATGTTGATTGCTTATAACAAGGTGTCCCGGACAAGTCAACGATCCCGTGCAGCGTTGACAAGAGTTTGACTACGTCCTCCCTTGCCTTATCATCATTAGTCTGTGTCGCTTTATATACCGGACACTTTGTACAAATAATTCCGCAATAAGCGATCATCCTTTCCATCTTATTCCTTCTCTTCCTTATTTTTATGTCGACAAGATTTCATTTACCCCATCAAATTATCCCCTCTTCCGCAAAGCTGTAAAAAGCCCCGTCGCCGACGATTATGTGGTCAAGCACTTTGATCTCCATGAGTTTTCCGGCCGCAATAAGTTCCTGCGTGAATTTTTTATCCTCTGCGCTGGGGGTGATGTTGGCGCTGGGATGATTGTGCACGCAGATAATGGCTGCTGCGAATTTTTGCAGCGCGGCATGAACGATTTCTCTGACGATCGGCATCGCGTGATTGACCGTGCCGGTGGCGGCGTTGCTGATCTGGATGATCCTGTTGTTGCTGTTGAGATAAATAACCTTGAATACTTCCGTTTTCAGGTCGCGCATTTGCGGCATGATGATCTCGACGACATCACGAGAACACGAAATCTTCTGCCTGCCTTTGAGAATCTCAACTTCGCGGAAACGCTTTCCGATTTCGAGCGCGGCCTGAATCTGCGCGATTTTGGCCGGCCCCAACCCCTTGAACGCTTTCCAATCGCGTGCGTCGGTTTGAATCATATTACGGAACGATCCGAATTTCTCCACAATCTGTCGCGCCAGATCTATCGCGCTGGTTCCTCTTACGCCCGTGCGCAAAAGGATGGCCAAGAGTTCCGAATTGCTCAGGGCTTCAGCTCCGTTTTTGAGAAGCTTTTCCCGTGGACGGTCATCCTCCGGCCACGAACTTATGCCGTTTGATTTTTTTACCTTTGTTGAGTTCACTCGTTTTACCCGTCAGAAACAGCATTCTTCACGCATTTTTTTTGAGCGTCTTATCAATAAGCCGGCTTATTGACAGCATGACCAGATGATAAATCGGGAAACAATATCTTTTGAGAAAGTAGAACAACTTAATGTCAAATGATGTAATCACCAAATATTTGCGGTTACGAATAGCTTTGATTATTAAATCAGCGACTTTTTCAGGTTTAATGGCATATCGAGGAGCAAAAGCTTTTAATTTACTGATGGCATCCGACTTGCCGTGAATTCTTACAGTTTGCACCAAGCCTGTATTGACCAAACCCGGACAGACAACACTCACACCGATACGATGTTTCCTCAAATCATAACGCAATACTTCCGACATACCTACCAGCGCGTGCTTGGTTCCCGCGTACACCGTATGCCAGGGTAGGCCGATCAGTCCGGCCGTTGATGAAACGGAAACAATGTGCCCGCCCTTCCCCGCACGAATCATTTCCGGCACAAAACATTCGAGACCGTGAATAACCCCCCAGAGATTTACGTTAATGACCCTTTCCCAATCGCTGTGCTTCATATCCTCAATCTGGGAAAAAAGCGCCACGCCCGCTACGTTTATCAGAATGTCCAGGGACCCGTAGAGGGCATGAACTTCTTTTGAAAAATCGGCCATGGCCTGATAATCGCCGACATCGAACGCACGCGACAGACACACGATCCCTCCCGCGGACGTTATTTCCTCCACGGTTTTTTGAAGCCCGTCCGCTCCGATATCAGTCAAAAACAAACGGCATCCCGATTTCCCCATCGCTATCGCGGTGGCGCGGCCTATGCCGCTTGCCGCTCCGGTTATGAATACTTTCTTCTCTGATAATGTTTTCATGTTTTGCCTTGTAATATATAAATCGGGCGATATTTCATCAATTTTTCGA
>JASEHT010000123.1 GCA_030018675.1 Smithella sp. | reverse complement strand
CCCGGAAGCGCTGCAAAGAATTGTGGACGTCGGGAAAGGCTATTCCAATTTGGAATTTGATCTGGCCAAAGGTGAACGCGGCCAGCGCTACGACCACGTCAGCTCGCTTATTTGCGCGCTGACCGGAGCCGAAGACGCCTTGATTGTCAATAACAACGCGGCAGCTGTTTTGCTGGTTCTTAACACCCTGGCCGATGGGAAAGAGGCCATCGTATCCCGCGGAGAGCTTATCGAAATCGGCGGTGAATTCCGCATTCCGGAAATTATGCAGAAAAGCGCGACAAAATTACGCGAAGTAGGCACGACCAACCGTACCCGTATTGGCGATTACGAAAAAGCCATCAACGACAATACCGGCCTGATTATGAAAGTGCACACCAGCAATTATCGGATTGTGGGCTTCACCGAAGAAGCCGGCATTGAATCGCTGGTCGAGCTGGGCAAAAGCCGCGGCATTCCGGTGATGGACGATCTGGGCAGCGGCTGCCTGATTGATCTGGACAAATACGGTCTTCAGCACGAACCGACCGTTCGGGAAAGACTGGCCACCGGCGTTGACGTGGTCACCTTCAGCGGCGATAAATTGCTGGGCGGCCCGCAGGCCGGAATCATTGTCGGCAAAAAAGAAGTTCTCGCGAAAATCAAAAAGAATCCTCTAAACCGTGCTCTGCGCATCGACAAATTCACGCTGGCCGCGCTCGAAGCAACATTAATGCATTATCTCAATCCTGCCGCCGCGGTTAAAAAAATAAGGTCATTGAAAGCTTTGACCGAGCCTGTCGCCGCCGTCAAAACACGTGCTGAAAAATTAATTGAGAAATTGCAAAAGGAGAAATTTGATTCACTGAAATTTTCTCTGCGCGAGGATTTTGCGGCAGCCGGCGGCGGTTCTTTACCCACGCAACAGATTCCCACTGTTTTGGTCGCCGTTAAAAACAAGAAAATGTCGGCAAGCCATATGGAAGAAAAAATGCGCCAGCTTGAAGTGCCGGTAATCGCGCGCGTGGATAAAGATGAAATCCTGTTCGATCTGCGCACCGTGGGCGAAGATGAATTTGTCTTCATCATTGAAGGATTGAAACAGATAATATCCAATTAAGAACGTGGCGCATTCGGGGGAATGCGCCCTTCACCATAACGTAGGGACTGTTCCCTCTGTTCAGCCAAGTCTTTTTGACTTGGCTGTCTACAATACAGATAAACAGTCGAGTCCAAAAGACTCGACTGAACTTGGGGCGCGACACGGAATCCAGGAAACAAATTTCCGGAGGGCGGCATGAGAAAAGAAAGAAACTTCATCAATAAAACTGGCATCGGTATAATCGTCCTGCTTGTTTCTATTGCTGCGGGTTTTTCCGGATGCGCGGCGGGATTTTCAGGAATAGGTGATACGACCAGTTGGCAGGAAGAAGGGTAAAGGGGTCAAGTCTACTCTTGACTCATATAAAATAATTCTAGATTCCCACCGTCGCGGGAATAACATAACTTAAGATAAAGCCGGGGGCATAATTTTGTGGAGCAGGAAGAAAAAATAAGTTTTACGATAGATAAAAGCCAAATTGGGCAGAGGCTGGATATTTTTCTGGCGCAAAGCGAGGCGGATATTTCCCGTTCGCATGTCAAACAAGTCATCGAAGAAGGTGATGTGCTGGTTAACGGTAAAGTACCAAAAGTCAGCCAGCACCTCAAAGAAGGCGATGTGATTATTCTGACCAAAAAACCGCCGGCGGAAGCGACGGCTTTGCCGCAGGAAATGCCGCTTAATATTGTTTACGAAGACGAAACCATTATCGTAATCAACAAACCAGCGGGATTGGTGGTGCATCCGGCGCCTGGAAATCCCGATAAAACGCTGGTTAACGCCCTTCTCTTTCACTGCCGTGATTTGTCGGGCATCGGCGGCGTTTTGCGTCCGGGAATTGTGCACCGGTTGGATAAAGACACGTCCGGCCTGATTGTGGCGGCCAAATCCGATGACGCGCACCGTCATCTTTCGGCGCAGTTTGAAAAGCATGATGTGCACAAAAAGTATCTGGCGCTGGTTTGGGGAGACGTCAAAGGCGACCATGGAGAAATCGTGGCAGCTGTCGGCAGACATCCGGTCAACCGCAAAAAAATGTCCACGAAAAGCAGACACGGCAAAGGCGCGCTCACACTCTGGAAAGTTCTCGAACGCTACAGAGTGGTAACGCTTCTGGAAGTGGAAATCAAAACCGGCCGCACGCACCAGATCCGCGTGCATTTATCCGATCGCGGGTATCCGGTTGTGGGCGACGCCGTTTACGGTAACGCTTCCCGAATCAAAGCGGTTGCCGATCCGGCGCTAAAATCCGGGCTCAAACATTTCAACCGGCAGGCGCTCCATGCGGCGCAGCTTTCCTTCGTCCATCCCGTCAAAAACGAACGGATGGTTTTCACCGCAAGCTTACCGCAGGATATGGCCGATTTATGTTCTCAATTGCGCTCCGACGTTAAACCGGTTGGCACCGCAACCGGATGGAAAGATAGATTAAAGACAATTTAAGGCAGAAACAATGTTCAATCTGACGAAAAAACATTCCATAGAATATTATGAATCTTCTCTTTTAAACGGGTGCGACTTTCTGACCCATGCTTTCTGCACTAGGATCGGCGGCGCGTCGGAAGAAGATTACGCTTCTCTCAACATCAGCTTCAAGGAAGGCGATATGGAAAGCCGGGTTTTGCAAAACTGGCATCGTCTTTCTATGGCCTTTGCCGTACCGATAGATCAGTTTCTTACTTTAAATCAGGTTCACGGCGACGATATTTTTGTCATCAAACCTTTCGGCGATTATTATCCGGCGGACGGAACGCCTGACTACGACGCGATAGTGACCACGCGAAACAATCTGGCCATCTGCATCAAAACGGCGGATTGTGTGCCGGTACTTATTGCTGATCGCGAAAAAAAAATCATCGCCTCGGTTCATGCCGGCTGGAAAAGCACCGCGCTGGAAATCACCGCGAAAGTCATCCGTCTGCTGATGGACAAGTATCATTGCTCCCCGCAGGATATTCTGGCGGCCATCGGTCCCTCCATCGGCCAGTGCTGTTTTGAAGTTGACGCGGCAACGGCGGATAATTTTTTAACAAAAAAAAACAATGAGGATTTTTTATTTCCCGGCACAAGACCGAACAAATGGATGGTTGATTTGCCCGAAGCCAACCGCAGTCAGCTGACCGGTTGCGGCATTCCCGAAGAAAACATCGATGTCTCCGGGCTGTGCACTTCCTGCCGTCAGGATTTATTTTTCTCGCATCGTGGTTCGGGGGGCATCACCGGCAGGCAGGTCAACTTTATAATGCTAAAAGGAGAAACGCCCTGCCGCGTTTTGACCGTCGGCAATGAATATCCGTCAATTCAGTAAACTGGCTATTGACAGCGCTGGCTTTCAGTATTACTTAATTAACACTGCATTTTCGAAAAGGAGTGAGGCAAATGATTATCGTTACAGGAGGCGCCGGATTTATCGGCAGCGCTTTTATCTGGAAACTCAATCAGGAAGGCCGTGATGACATTGTCATCGTCGATCAACTGGGGACGGACGACAAGTGGAAAAATCTGGTCAACCTGCGCTTCATTGATTATATCCACAAGGACGATTTTCTGGAGATGGTCGACACGGATACGGTGCCTTTCAAGGTGGACGCGCTCATTCATATGGGGGCCTGCTCGTCAACCACCGAACGGGACGCCGATTATCTCTGGCACAACAATTATGTTTACACAAAGCTGCTGGCCGAATGGGCGATTGAACGCAATATTCGTTTTATTTATGCCAGTTCGGCGGCGACTTACGGCGACGGCACACAGGGGTTTTCCGATGAGCACATAATCATCAAAGACCTGAAGCCCATCAACATGTACGGCTACTCCAAGCAGATATTCGACTTGTGGGTGCTGAGAAATTCTCTGGAGAAAAAAATCGCGGGAATCAAATTCTTCAACGTCTTCGGCCCCAACGAATATCACAAGGGCGATATGTCCAGCGTCATCTTCAAGGCTTTTCATCAGATCAAAGAGACCGGCAAGGTCAAACTTTTCAAATCCTACAAAAAAGATTACAAAGACGGCGGACAGATGCGCGATTTTGTTTATATCAAAGACTGCGTCAACGCGATGTGGTGGCTTTTAAAAAATCCGAAGGTCAACGGCATCTTTAATCTGGGAACCGGTAAAGCCAGAACCTGGAATGATCTGATCAAGGCGGTTTTCGCCGCCATGAAGAAAAAAACCAACATCGAATATATCGCCATGCCGGAAGCGTTGCGCAATCAGTACCAGTATTTTACTGAAGCTCAGATGAGTAAATTGACGAAAGCCGGTTGTCCTGTGAAGTTTTCCTCCCTGGAGGATTCCGTGCGCGATTATGTGGTCAATTATTTGCAGAATACTGATCCGCATTTGGGAAGGTAAAGAGATTCATAATATAAATATATTATATCCGATTATACTGTGTGGAAAGACTTCGTAAAGGCTCCAGAGACAAGGCGCACAAGGCCTGAGGAGTGAGGCCTACTGAAGCGTAGGCCGCAAGGACGAAGGACGCAGTGCAACGCAGTATATGGGGTTTTTACGGAGTCTTTAATGAAAAGAGACGTTGTTTGCATCATCCCCTCCCGCTATGAATCCAGCCGCTTTCCGGGTAAGCCGCTGGCTGACCTGTGCGGCAAACCGATGATTCAGCATGTCTATGAACGCGTCGCGCAAGCCAAAGCTGTGCCCTACGTAGCGGTGGCTACCGACGACCAAAGAATATTTGACGCGGTGAAAAATTTCGGCGGCAACGCCGTGATGACGGCGGCAACGCACCGCTCCGGCACCGATAGAATTTCCGAAGCCGTAAAATCGCTTAATCTTTCCGCCGACGCGATTGTCGTCAACATTCAGGGCGACCAGCCGATTTTTGAGCCGGCACAGGTGGATGAAGTTATCCAGCCGCTGGTTGACGATCCCGCGATCAATATGTCCACGCTGATTTATAAAATTGTTCTCGACGAAGAGATAACCCATCCGCACGCGGTGAAGGTTGTCCTCGATCATCAGAATTTCTCCCTTTATTTTTCGCGTGCTACCATTCCCTTCGTTCGCGATAAAAATCTCAAAGCCGATTACTATAAGCATCACGGCATTTACGCCTACCGCCGCGATTTTCTCGATATCTTCACAAAACTTCCCGAAGGAAAGCTGGAAAAACTCGAAGCGCTCGAACAACTGCGCGCTTTGGAATACGGCTACAAGATAAAGGCTGTCATCACCCCTTACGATTCCGTGGAAGTGGACAACAAACAGGAGCTGGAACGTGTGCGGAAGATTCTAACCGCGAATAATCAGGCTCAATGAAATGAAATACGCTAAGAACAAACAAGGCATCAACGTACTGCTCATCGCTTTTTTCTTTTTGTTCATCTTCGCGTTTTCCGGCAATGCCGCGCCAATTGACGATCAGATGGCCCAATGCGCGCAGCTTCAGGATAACGCTGAAAGGCTGAAATGTTTTGATGAACTGGCCGCCCGGCAATCCTCCGTCAACGATGCCGTCGCGGATACTGCCCCGGGAAATAGGGATGTGCTCGCCATGCCCGCTGACGAGGCAGACTCGGAAACGCCAACCCCGGAGAAGCCGTTTTTATCTGTCATGGAAAAATACTGGGATATGAGCCTTGAGCGAAACCGGGAGAGGAACATCTTCGCCCTCTGGCCGTACCGCCCCAATTTCTTTATGCCTGCGGCATACAACTCGTCGCCCAATCAAGACACCGATCTGGATTTCGATCCCGACGCCAAATCCAAGAAAAACGAAGTGAAATTTCAAATCAGCTTCAAGTTTAAAATATGGAAGGACATTTTCACGGGAGCTCTTCAGGACACGATAGAGGACTCTATCGGAATCAGGGGTGTTGATGTCTGGATCGCCTACACGCAGCAGTCATTCTGGCAGCTTTACAACAAGGCGTTTTCCGCACCCTTCCGCGACACCAACTACGAACCGGAACTGCTTTTTAATTTCCGCATACAGCAGCCGATTCCTTTTCTGATTGGAACGAAACTGCAATTCATCAACGTGGGATTTAATCATCAATCCAACGGGCGTTCCGAGCCGCTTTCGCGGAGCTGGAACCGGATTGTTGCCAGCGCCGGCTTCGAAAAAAATAATTTCGGCCTGCTGCTGAGAGCCTGGTCAAGAATTCCCGAAAAAGAATCGAATGATGATAATCCCGACCTCATCAAATACACCGGATATGGTGAATTGCTCGGCACGTTCTACTGGGAAAGGCATCGTTTTGCTTTGATGCTGCGCAACAATCTGCGTCATAACAACAAGGGAGCGGTTCAACTGGATTGGAGTTTTCCCCTGCCTTTTGGCGGCGATAAAATCAGCGGCTATATACAGTTCTTTAACGGATACGGTGAAGGACTACTCGATTATAACAAAAACACCAACAGAATCAGCGCCGGATTTATGCTGGCCGACTGGAACTGATGTTTCGTGATTGCATAATCCTGCCAATTAATGTAAATTACTTTCAAAAGTAAAAAATCATAACAAATATCATCGCCGATATTTGAAATAACATTCAAAAACAAACAATCGGAGGAACTGCATGAGCACCGACTTCTCTCTTGAGTTTAATGGCAAATACATCCACATCATTCACGCGGCGGATTACGAAATATCACCGGAAAGCAATGACAAGATGTGGAAGGCATTGTCTGATGCGTGCAAAAAATATAAATGCCTGAAAGTTTTTGCTGAAGGACAAGCACAGAAAAGAAGAGTTACTCCATTAGACGCTTACCAGTCAGGGGCCCAGGCGGCGGAATCCATACCCGCGCTGAAGTTGGCAATCTGTATTTACGAATACACCCCCGACGACACCACCCAATTTTTCAAAAACGTTGCCTATAACCGGGGTGTTCAGATCGAATTCTTCAATGACAAGCCAAAAGCCCTCGCCTGGCTCGGCATTAAAG
>JASEHT010000122.1 GCA_030018675.1 Smithella sp. | reverse complement strand
AAAAAACAACGTACAAGAAAAAAGAATTAATGGAATCTTTTTTGAATGGTCAATGGGAAATAATGTTTTATGCGTTAAAAAATGAGTTAACCGAGCGCGACGCTCGAATTGAAAACCTTTATGTGGCCCTCAAAGAAAAAGAACATCAGATAATCAGTATGAATCGGGTCGAGGAAGAACTTCGAGCGGAGTTAGAATCGCTGAATAAAAATAAACTTACCGACAATGAACGGGTTGAGGCTTTAAGCAGGGAGCTCAATGATGTCAGGATTCGAATAGAACGTATCACATCGGGAAATTCATGGATATTGACGCGGCCTTTCAGAGAAGCCCGGCGCTGGTTGACCAGTCCCGTCGAGCAGTTGAAAAGATATTCCGGGATGATACAGACAGGCCGGTTGGCGACTGCCGCACGTTTGGCAGGTCTTGTTTTCTCGTATCCCGGGAAAGTAGCAATGCTGATGCGTCCGCATATGCTGAAAAAGGCCATAAGGTTTCTTGCGGATAATTCCTGGAATTTCAAGAAGCTTGTTGCAAGAGGAGAAGATCTCTATTTTAGAAAGGCAGTCGAGCCTCAAAGAAAAATCAAAGAGGCCTGTCATCCCCTGATGGTCCGTTACAGATTGCCCAAATCATCAGATGATGAATTTCCGGCTCCACCTCAAGATGATGAGGTCGAAAGCTGGGTTAAGGTATTGATGGAATTAACCGCCAACCTGCCGCAGGCATGCTCTGATCCTGAAGTTTCCATCGTCGTGCCTGTTCACAACAAGATACGATTCACGCTGGCCTGCCTTCATTCAATTTATACCCAGCAAACAAAATACCCCTATGAAATTATTATTGCCGATGACAACTCCAGCGATCCGACATTCATGATTTTCCGGAACGGATTTCCGGGAATAAAATACTTTCGCAATGAAGAGAATAAGGGTTTTCTGCATAACTGTAATGCGGCTTCGGAGAAAGCCTCCGGCCGATATATTGTGTTTTTAAATAATGATGCCGTCGTGTGTCCGGAATGGCTTGATGAGCTCCTGGCAACATTGGAAAGAGATAGCCGCATAGGCCTTGTCGGCTCCAAGTTGATCTCCCCTGAGGGGCAGCTTCAGGAAGCAGGAGGCATCGTTTTCGAAGACGGCAGCGGCTGGAACTACGGTCGTTTTGAAGACGCGGCTTTGCCGGAATTCAATTACCTGAGAGATGTTGATTATTGTTCCGGAGCATCCATAGCAATCTCTGCGAAACTCTGGCGGCAATTGGGAGGTTTTGACGAAAGATTTGCACCTGCTTACTATGAAGATACCGATCTGGCCTTTCGCGTGCGTGAGGCCGGTTACCGGGTTGTGTATCAGCCTCTTTCGGAAGTTGTCCATTTCGAGGGTATCAGCCACGGCAGGTCGGAATCTTCGGGAATAAAAAAATATCAATTCATCAACAAAGAAAAATTCTATGCCAGATGGAAAAAAGAATTAAACACTTACGGCGCTTGTAATCCGGAAGCATTACCCGCAGATCGGTTGGTCCGGGGACGAATTCTGATCATCGATGCCGTTACCCCGATGCCTGATAGAGATTCCGGTGCCATGGACATTTATCAGTACATGAAAATACTCAAAAGCCTCGACTTTCATGTAACATTTGTTCCTGAAAATGCCGTCTATTTTGATGAATATACAAGAAATTTGCAAAGACAAGGGATAGAGTGCCTTCATCTTCCCTGGATTAAGTCGCCGCAGCATGCTATCGAACGTTATGCGCCCAGGGCTGATATAATTATGCTTTGTCGGGTGAATGTGGCGGCTCCGCTTGTTGATCTAGTGAAAAGGAAAGCCCCGCGCGCGCGCATACTTTTCGACACGGTTGATTTGCATTTTCTTCGCGAAGAACGGCAGGCCGAACTGACAGGGTCATCCTCTTTATCGGCGAGAGCCATGAAAACACGCACGTTGGAACTGGATGTGATCGATAAAGTTGATGCGACAATATTGCGCAGTCCTTATGAATTGGAATTGCTGAAAAAGATTAAACCGGAAGCCAGATTCTTTCATTTCCCGATCACGCGGGAAATCCCGGGTCCTGCTCCGACAGCTTGGGAAGATCGGAAAGACATTGTGTTCATCGGCGGCTTTGCCCATCCGCCGAATACGGATGCCGTAAAATATTTTGTCCGTGATATCTGGCCGATTCTCCGCCGCGCCGGTTTTTCACACCGCTTTGTCATCGTGGGCAGTAATGTGTCGGATGAGATTAAATCGCTGGAGGCGGATGATATTATTGTGCGGGGATTTGTCAAAGACTTGTCGGATGTCTTCGGCCAATGTCTTTTATCGGTTGCCCCGCTTCGATACGGAGCGGGAATGAAGGGCAAAGTGGTAACCAGCCTTAGTTACGGCGTGCCCTGTGTGGCGACAAAGATAGCCGCCGAAGGTTCGGGGCTTGTTCATCTTGAAAATATTATCGTGACGGAAGAGGCCGATGAAATGGCGAAAATGATACAGGATGTGTGTTCCAACCGGCAGTTGTGGGAAAGAATATCCCGATCAGGCCTTGCGTATTGTGAAAATGCCTTTTCGTTGGAAGCAACAAAAAAAATAATAGATGAAACATTTTCGGAAATTTTGAATATTAAATAAGTGGTAATTTATAGGCATCGGAATCGATGGCCGTTGTTTTTTTCCCGTATTCTTTATGAGGGTGATCAAATGACAAAAAGCAATTTTCAAACATTGTCCATTGTTATCCCAGTTTATAACGAAGAAAAGTATCTTGAGGATGTCGTCCGTAAGGTCATCGCGCAGCCTCTGCCATCCGGCCTTGCAAGGGAGCTAATTCTAATCAATGACGGTTCGCAGGATGCGACAGGGCAGGTAATGCAGTCATTGCCCGCTAAATTTCCGGGAATCCGTTTATATCTGATTAATAAAACGGAGAATCGGGGCAAGGGGGCTGCCCTGCGCGACGGTTTCACCAGAGTGAAAGGCGATATTGTCATTATTCAGGATGCGGACTTCGAATATGATCCCGCCGATTACCCGAAGTTATTGCAGCCGATTCTCGACGGTAAAGCGGATGTGGTTTACGGAAGCCGTTTTATCGGCGAGCCGCATCGCGTGATGTATTTCTGGCATCAGGTGGCCAACAACATCCTGACAACCCTATCCAATATGCTGACGAATCTCAATCTGACGGATATGGAAGTCTGCTACAAGGTTTTTACGCGAGAGGTCACTGATCGACTCCACCTGAAGAGCCCCCGCTTCGGTGTCGAACCGGAGATTACCGCGAAAATCGCCCGGATGAAATTAAACGGAAAGCGCCTGCGCGTTTACGAAACAGGCATTTCTTACGCCGGCCGCACCTATGAAGAAGGAAAGAAAATCAACTGGAAAGACGCGGCGTCCGCGATCATTCATATCATACGGTTCCGTTTTACGGATTAATCATGACAACGAAAGAGAAAATTATCTTAAGTTTATCCGTTTTAGCTCCCTTTGCTGTTATCTTTATCTATGTTTGGATGACGGCTGCCGACGTCGTTTTTCGTGATGATATTTATTTGATTAAGGGAGGGTTTGTTGAGAAATATTGTGCGGGGACATTATCTTTGGCCGACCTCTGGAGGGCTACCAGTATAAACAGGATTTTCGGATATCATCTGCTTCAGTTGCTGAATATAAAATGGCTGGGGATGAATTCGAAGATTATTGCTTTGACGATTCCTTGTCTGATGCTGGTAACCGCGTTGCTCGTTTATCATGAATATCGCAGAAGCCTTCTACCTGTGAAATCTCCGGAATTTACAGCGGCAACATTTATTTTATTGAGCCTGCTCATCTTCAGTCTTGTGCAATGGGAAGGGCTGACTTTCGCCTATAGTTTTGTTTTTCAGGCTCCGATCCCTTTTTTTGTGGCAACTTTTATCGCCATGGAATTATTTATTACAAAGGGGAACAAAAAATATTGGCCGGCGGCTTTTCTCTTGCCTTGTTTTTCCGTTATTGTGTTCGGCGGGCAGCACTCTTTTTCTTTTCTGGCTTCTCTGGTCGTTGTTGTTGCATGCTACGTTGCGTTGAATAGGGACTCACTAACCAATATAATCTGGTTTCGCGCGGGCATCATGGGCGTTTTTCTTGCGGGGCTTTTTTTCTTTTATATGCATAGAATTGAAGTCAATAATTATTGGCCGGTGTCTTCCCTGAATATGGATCCACTGTGGGCGGCTCCTGTTGACGCGCTGCAATTTTTTATGGCTGCCCTGGGCGCGAGCGTCGTCGGCGTCAACGCGGCCAATATGTATCTTTCTTTTCAATTGATGGTTTTTCTTGGATGCTGCATCTTCCTGATTTACTGCTTTAGCTTTTATTTTTATTTCTCGGCCGGATTGTATCAAAAAACATATCTGCCCTTATTTTTAATGCTGCTGACAATTTTGTATTTGATGTTCATGACAACGGGAAGGTTCTCTTACGGATTGGATTATGGAATGGCGTCGCGATACGCCTGCGTGAGCGTCTATGGCCTCGTAGGTTGCGTCTGGACAATCATTTTGCTCGCGGTCTATTCCGGTAATCTTTCGAAGTGGAAGCGATCATTGTTATACGCACCGGTAGTGATTATGATTTCCGGCATTGCTCTGACCTCAGCCGTGGAATGGAAAATTCAGCCGCACAGACAGGCCTATTTCAGTAGCCTTTATGAAATAGCTCAACGGGTGGATACCGCGACGGACGAAGAGCTGTTAAAGTTTGAAGAGCGTCCGGCGTTGGTTCGTGAGTCCCTGCGGGTATTGCGCGACTGCCGGCTGAATGTTTTCAGACCTTCTTTCGGGGATTTTTCTTCGAGATAAACATTTTAGCCAGGGCCATCCGAACGATAAATCTCATAAAGAGGTTGCGATTTCATTATTGTGAAAAATCATTATAAAAAATTATCCGTCCTAATTCCGGCCTATAATGAACAGGACACAATTATTCCGCTGCTGGAAAAGGTGAAATTAGCTTCGATACCGCTGGCAAAAGAAATCATCATCATTAATAACAACTCCAGCGACGCGACCAATCAACTGGTTGCCGCGTGGATAAATAAAAATGGGGATATAGATGTCCGATTGATTGAGGAGAAAACGCCGGGAAAGGGTATTTCCGTGAGGCGGGGAATGAGAGCCGCCCAGGGTGACATCCTGCTGATACAGGACGCCGATCTTGAATATGATCCGGAGAATTATAGAGAGTTGCTGAAGCCGATCATGGAAGGGAAAACTAAAGTTGCCTATGGCAATCGTTTGGGTTTAAAAAAAAATAAAACAGCTTATCTATCCTTTTATGCCGGCGGCAGGGCTATGACAATCATCGGCGCATTGATTTTCGGTAAAAATGTGAAGGATATTAATACCTGTTACAAGATGTGGGCTGCGGATATAACCAAGAATTTCGAATTCCGGGAGAATGGATTTGCGTTTGATTTTGCGGAGATTACTCCATTCTTCATAGCATCCCTGAAAAAAGAAAAAAAGGAAATTGAAATAATTCCCATTCGCTATTACCCACGAACGATCGAGCAGGGCAAGAAGATCTCATGGAAAGATGGCGTTTACGGTATTTGGGCCATGATCAAATACAGGTTCCAATATATGTGATATTATGAATAAAAAGTTTTTCTGCCTATCTTTGCTTCTAATAGCAGTCGTTCAATCGGTTATGTTTTTGCTTGATCATCATCCGATGTTTTTTTTCGGTGAT
Source organism: Smithella sp. (assembly GCA_030018675.1). Lineage (GTDB taxonomy): Bacteria > Desulfobacterota > Syntrophia > Syntrophales > Smithellaceae > Smithella. The sequence continues at coordinate 1,259 of JASEHT010000122.1, read as the reverse complement.
TCGGCCAGCTACCTCTGGACGGCTATTACGGGTTCGATACCTTCAGACCGTTCCTTTATCTATGGGTATTTTATACGCATCGCATCTTTCTTTACCCGATCACTGGCCTCTGTGGTGGCGGCTCAAACTTTTTTGACGATTATAACCTGCTTCATATCCGTTTATTTATTAATTCGCTATTTCAACGTTCGTCCATGGCTGGCGTTATCTACGGGTTTGTTGATGGGAATAGAACCATTGCAACTGCTCTACACCCGTTATGTTATGACTGAAACGCTGGCGCTTTTTCTATTTGTTTTTTATGTTTGGATTGTTCTGCAATACAGTGAAGACATGCGTATTCGATGGCTGGTTATGCTGCAAATGCTGGCCATTATGATGATCGGTGTTCGCTTTGCTTTTATCCCGCTGGTGTGGATTGGCGCATTGGCCGTACCGATGATCGCGATTCCGCGAATTGCCGAAAAGGAAAAATCGTCCCGGAAAAAAATTATTTCTGTTGCGGCACATGTTTTCGTATCGGTTGCCGTATTGTTTGCTCTGACCTCGGCGTATAAACACGTTTACGGTTACTTGTTGCACAAGCCGCCCGCGTATTCTCTTGACAGCGGATTTTTTGCAGTAAGTTTTGTGACACCGATTATTGCACCGGAAGATTTTGAAAACATAAATTTGGGCAAACAGGTTTTTACAGATCTTGCTTTTTCCGTTCAAGACCGGCGCGCGCGTTCTGCGCATCGTTGGATGGAAGGCGGCCTTGTTTCCCGTTTGAACGAATTAGAGCCTGACAGGGTTAATGCTAATCAGATCGCGCAGGATGCCGCTATGCATGCGGTCATTCACAAGCCGCTTGCATTTTTGAAATTGGGCTGGCACACGTTTGCCGACTATTTTGATAAGGGCTACTTGAAAAGCGCGCTGGAAACCGAGCTGGGCAACCGGCGTCTGGAGCCGGAATTTCTGAACTTCATTAAGGAGAGATATAATTATCGGTCAGGACAATCGTCTGCCCTGGATTTAATGACGATCACAGGACGATATTTCCTCCGGGCGGGACATTGGATTCAGTTTTTGTTGTTTCTTCCTCTTGTATGGGGATTGTTTTTCGTGATTGTGCAAAACGCCGATCAGCGAAAAAAAGCGGCGATGATGGGACTGTTTTCACTTGTTCTGGTCGGTGTGGCGTTGTTTCTTGTGGAAAGGCCGACCCCGCGCTTTTTACATATTCCGGCCTGGCTTGCCTGCCTGGCTGCTGCTGT
>JASEHT010000121.1 GCA_030018675.1 Smithella sp. | reverse complement strand
GCAAAGCCTCTCACTGCGATGAACATTGTCTGCTTCCCGGTTAAAACCATGGACATCGCCGTGCTGCGGGAGGTGTTGCGCGGCGGGATGGATAAGATGCGCGAAGCCGGCGCTTTGCTGGTCGGTGGGCACAGCGTTGAAGATAACGAAATCAAGTACGGCCTGTCCGTTACCGGCGTAGTCCATCCGGACAGGGTGTTATACAACCGCGGCGCGAAAGCCGGCGATAAATTGATTCTGACCAAACCTCTGGGCACCGGTATTATCAGCACGGCCATCAAAGCGCAGGAGGCTTCGGCGCGTCAGATCGAACAGGTGATTGCCTGTATGACGGCGCTGAACAATAAAGCGTCGGAGATCATGCTGGAAGCGGGAGACATCCATTCCTGCACGGATATCACCGGCTTTGGTCTGCTCGGACATGCCGGCGAAATGATTGAAGGCTGCGAGGTGGGCATGAAAATCAATGCCTCCGCAGTTCCCGTTCTGGAGGGGGTTCGCGATTTCATGGAAACGGGATTCATTCCCGGCGGCTTATACCGTAATAAGGATTTTCGCATTCATCAGGTCATCCGGGAAAGCACCTGCCCCGACTGGATGTTTGATTTGCTTTTTGATCCGCAGACGGCGGGAGGATTGTTTGTCAGTCTGCCGGGCGACAAAGCATTGGCGCTTGTGGAAAAAATGCGCGAGGCCGGCATAGCCGGGGCGGCGTTAATCGGAGAGGTCGTCTGGGATCATCCCGGTAAAATTTCTGTTTACTAAAGGAGGCGGCACCGGCCATGAAAAAGCCGGAACCATGAGAGTAGAATCCGTACTGATTAGAAAAGAAACCGAGTTGAATTATCAAAAGCTGATGGAGATGGTTCAGCCGGATGATTCGCTGTTGGTGATGATGTATGGTAGTCCCGACCCGGACGCGGTTGCTTCGGCGATGGCGTTGCGGGAAATTCTTCAGAAGACAAAAGGATTGGCGAAAAGCGCTTTTTGCGCCACCGAACCCCTGATCAGGCAGCAGAATGTCGAGTTTGTTTCTTCCATGCGTCTTTACATCCAGCATATTAATCAGGTCGATGTCGATGCCTATCGTCTGATCGCGCTGATGGACGCGCAGCCTTCTTTCTTCAGCAATGTTCCGGGTTTCATCAAACCGCAGATTGTTTTTGATCACCATCCCCGTGAAGGCGAATGGAGCGCGGAGCTCGCCGATGTCCGACCCGACTACGGGGCTCTGTCCAGCGTCATGACAGAATATCTGCTCTGTTCGCGGATCAAGGTGTCCCGCAACGTTCATACGGCTTTGATGTACGGGATAAAAACGGATACGGATAATTTCAACCGTTCCGCGATTATCGAGGATATCAGCGCCTATACCTACCACACGAAATACGCGAATATGCAATTTATCCGCCGTATTGAACTCAACCAGACGCCCGACCATTTTTTAAAGTATTACAATTACGCCTACCATCACATGAATAATTTCCGCGGCCGGAGAATCTGTTTTCTGGGCCTTGTTGAAAGCGCGGACGTTTGCGTTCAAATCGCCGATTTCTACTTGCGGTTAATCGGCACGTATTATGTTGTCGTGGCCGGGATCGTGGGCGACCGATTCATTATTATTTTCCGCGGAGACGGCTACCGGCAGAACTGCGGCGAAATGGCTCAACGGGCGTTCGGCTCGCTCGGCAAGGGCGGAGGTCATCGAACCGCCGCCAGAATGGAGATTCCCCTGGATGTGCTCAAAGAGAATCTGGGCGGTGATTTATCGCAAAGAACGGTGGAAAAATTCCTATTCAGAAGCTTGCGCAGGGAGCCGAGGACTCATTCGGACACGGATTAAAATAAACGGAAGGACGTTTTTATGAAAGAGCTGGGATTTAAAAAAGAAATAAGCGCCGGATATTATCTTGATCCCTTTAACGGTTTTCAGGAAAAGAAGATCACCATCGAAATGCGGTACGATGAAATTACCGGCGTGGCAAGCCGCATTCTGCCTTATCGCGTGCGCATTGCCCAGAAACCCGATACGGATATTTATCTGGAAAAATCTCCGGAATCGTTATGCCCGTTTTGTCCCGAATTATTTGAAAAAACAACGCCCCGTTTTACGCCCAACATTACCGAGGACGGACATTTTAAGCGAGGCGAGGCCTATCTCTTTCCCAATGCTTTTCCCTACGATCAGAATAATAATGTGGCGATTTTTTCATCGCGTCATTTCGTTGCGATGAATGAATTAACGCCGGAATTCATGCGCGACGGTTTTGCCGTTTGTCGCGATTATTTCCACCGTATGGCCGAGATGAATCTGGGCTATAAGTTTTGTTCCATCAACTGGAATTATATGCCGCCAGCGGGCGGCGGTATGATTCATCCCCATTTGCAGACGATCGCGGGCTATAAGCCGACCAGTTTCATGCAGAAGCTTCTGTCCAGCGCTCAGAACTACGCCGCGTCTTCCAACGGCGACAGCCTGTGGAACAATTTAATCGCCTTGGAGAAAAAGGCCGATAAAAGATTTATCGCGGATACGGGTGCCGTCTGCTGGCTGGCAAGTTTCGCGCCGAAGGGCATGGCCGGTGAAATCGATTTTATTTTCCGCGAGAAAACATCGTTTTTTGATCTGACCGAATTGAATTTCAACGAATTTCTAACCGGTCTTTCACGGGTTTTCATCTACCTTCACACGAACAATTTCATCAGCTTTAACATGTCTCTCTATGCCACGATGACAAACAACAATTACTTCTATGTGCAGGGCAAAATCGTGCCCCGCTTTGCGGTTCATCCTTTGGGGACGAGTGATTTGAATTACTTTGAAAAACTGCACCATGAAATTATTTGTCCGACCGTTCCGGAGGAATTGTGCCGTGAGCTTCAGCCGTATTTTAAAAACATTGCATGAGTTTTTGCTCATGCATGGAATGGTCCGTCTGTAAATGATTATCGTTTTGTTTTACCCGCTTGACAGCGGCAGATTTTGCGGCTTATATATTACTTCACATATTTTGGTTGCTTTTGAATGTTGAAATCAGGGAGGAATTCAATGTTCAGCATCTTTCCTAAAGACGATCACAATCAAGCGCTCAGGCTGAAAAGATTTTTCATGGCCCTGGGGTCGTACTGGATGTGGTTTGCCATTTGCGTCTTGTTTTATTCTCAGGGGCAAATGACCAGAGGCGGAATTCAGACGCTTGTCGTCAGTTCCTTCGGGATCATCTTATGCAACGGTGTGATCTTCGCGCTGATCCGGAGCGGCTATAACAAAAAATTCAAGGATCCTAGCCTGACGCTTCTTCAAATGATTATCGCCACATTCTGGGTGATGGTTATCACGTATTACGCCGACACCATGAGGCCCCTGGTGCTGCTTACGTATCTGGTTGTTTTTATCTTCGGCCTTTTCCGATTGAATGTCTGGCAGTTTCTTTTTCTGTCTGTTTTTGCCGTGGTCAATTATGCGCTGGTCATCCTCCTTCTTTATAAAATCAATCCCGATCTGGTCAGCACGTCAGATGTGTTAAGCATTGCGGTTTTGGCGGTGGTCCTTCCCTGGTTTTCCCTGGTCGGCGGATACATCACCAGGCTCCGGGCGCAGATATCACAGGCGCTTTCTACCATTGAGAAGCTAGCCATCATCGACGACCTGACCCAGGTGTTTAACCGGCGGCAGATGTATAAAATTCTGGAACATCAAAAAGCGCTTGTGGACAGAGGCGTCCATCCCTTTTCCATCTGCATCTTTGATCTCGACCATTTCAAAAAGGTCAACGACACATACGGTCATTCCGCCGGGGACATTGTTTTAAAAACGATCGCCCAGGAAACCCAAAGAAATTTGCGTAACATTGATCATATCGCGAGATATGGCGGCGAGGAATTTATTCTGATTCTGACCAACGTGGAAAAAGATCAGGCGATGATTTGCGCCAACAGAATCCGGAATATTGTCAGAAAGATTGCGTTTGAAAACATGCCGAATGATTTCCGGATGACGATTTCCGTGGGCGTCACCGAATTCCAGGCCAGTGAAGATATTCAGCAGGCGATCAACCGGGCGGACACGGCGCTTTACAGAGCCAAGGCCAACGGTCGCAACAGAGTGGAATTTGAAACGCCGGTGAGCGGGTCGTAAAAAAAGAACCGTTGCAGTTGCAATAAAAAATAATCCCGATGAGGATTCCTCATCGGGATTATTCGTTGATCAATCTGCGGCAGGAGTCACCCCGCTACTCGTCCTTGCCGGATTTCGCGGTTTCGGTCTTGGCGCTTTCAACTGTTGAAGAGCTCTCGCTTGTTTCAGACTTTTCTTTCTTGGCGGTTGCGACCGGTTTCTTTCCTTTATAATCCGTAGCGTACCAGCCCGTTCCCTTCAAGTTGAAAGAGGAAAGCGACATTAATTTGTGCACCTTACCTTTGCAGAATTGGCAAGTCTTCAGTTCCGGATCGGTAATCCCCTGAAACGCCTCGAACTGTTTGCCGCATTTCTGGCATTTATATTCGTAAATAGGCATAAAAAACCTCCTCAATTAAATATATCAAAATTTCTAAAATTATTGCTGAAGCAATCCAAAACGATATCCAAATCAGAGCCTTTTACCGGTTGCAGGGCCGTTTTGGTCAGATTGTGCACGACAATTTCTTCTTTTTCCTTTTCCGCTTCATCAGCGTGAAAATCAATTTCTCCTCTACTGAAACGCAGCACATGAATCAGTTCGTGCACCGCTATGTAAAGCATCAGCGGGCTGAATTTAATGAACGGATTCGCCCTTTCGACCGCGCTCAGAATCGTGTTGTCCTGAAGACATATTCTATAAAAATCAAATCCACGCCGGCTGTTTTCTTCCAAGGCATCGGATTTATCATAAGTATATTTGCAAAGATGGGCGAAAGTCCCGTCTTTTATTTCCTGTTCGTTCAGATAAGCAAGCGTTTTTACTTCATATTTATTTTTTTTGACATCCTGCTCGCTCACTCTGAACTGTTGCGCAACCAGCTTTTCGGCGTCGCTGAAAGCTCTTTTTGTCGCCGGCACCTGGGCTGAATTAAAATAAAGCGGCATAAATCACCAAAAAGTTTCCTTCTATCCGGCGCTAATATATTTATTTGAACATCAGTTGTCAAGATGGCCGTTATAATCTATTCATATCAAAAACTTACGGCCAATCCCGCGTAAGGACCGTAAAAATCCATCGAGGCATAAACATCGCTGATATCATCGATTTTAATCGACATTGCCCGGTAGCCGCCGTGAATGTTTAAAAAGGGAAAAGGCGTAAAAGAAAGTTCCGCCATGCCATCATAAAAATAACTATCCGAATAGCCCATGCCCACAATTTTCCCCCTGGCCTCAAGAATATTGGCCAGTATGCCTATATTAAGGCCGAGACCGATCATCGGAACAGGAACCTGAATGTTTTCTTTGCTATAATATTCCGACCCCGGAGTTGATGATTGCATTTCGACGTCGCCGTCAAAATATTTGATCCTGCCGATAAGACCCAGAGAAAACCCAGCGAGAACATTTTCGAGATTCAGAAACTTGTACTGATATTCGACGTCAAACATGTTCGTATTTAAATCGGATTCAACATAAGCGCCCAGCAAATAGACGTTGCCGTCAAAGATAATGGGTTTGTTGATGTATTTTGCGCCGGACAGATTAATCTGTGAATAGGCAAAACGAAATTCGTGATTGCCCATGCCGAAAAAGGCTTCCACGCCCGGAAAGTTTTCCGAGTCGATGCCCAGATCGTTTTCCATGTCGAGTTTCGTACCGGCCAGACCCTGACCATCCACGCGTAAATCTCCATTGAACGTTGGAATCCAGTATTGGGCCTGCGCTCCGAATCCGAAAGCCAAAACCGACGGAGCGTAAAGGACGACAGACAAAACCAATGTTCCCAGAACAGCGGATAAAATCTTTTTCATTGCGCAATCTCCTTAACAGAATTTTTTGCAGCGAAAGAACGTATAGATGCCTTTTAGCGTTTTGTAAAGGCATTTGCCTTGTGTGTCAATGAATTCAACTGCGATGAAATACACCGAACGTCCAAAATTAATTTGACATCGCCTCCGCTTGGAGCGTATATCTCATTGAAAATGAACACAATCACGGGTATGAACCTAAGGGCAAGCCTTGGACCCTAGTTCCGCCCCAAGGGCGGGGTATCATACCCTCCGCTAAGGCGGGATTGTTCGACTTGCAAATTTCAATACACTTTGTTTTTGAAATTTGAGTCTCACAATAAATCACGCAGCAAGTCAATAAGGATGAATATGGCCACGAAAACTGTATCCCAAAAATCTTCAAAAATAAGAATCGGCGTTTTGTACGGCGGCCGCTCCGGCGAGCATGACGTTTCGCTGTGTTCCGCCGCCTCTGTTTTTTCCGCTCTGGACCGTAAAAAATATCAGGTGATTGCCATTGGCATCGACAGAGACGGCCGCTGGTACGTGCAGGAAAAACCGCAGATTGTTCCCGATAAGGATTTCGGCAAAAAACTGGCGCTGAAAAAAAGCGGCATGTGGCTGGTCAATCATTTCGAGCAGAAAAACAAACTGCATTTTTACAATATCAAAAATAAGAACAAGGCCGTCGCGGTGGATGTTGTTTTCCCGGTCATTCACGGAACGTTCTGCGAGGATGGAACGCTTCAGGGGCTTTTGGAGTTGGCGATGGTGCCTTACGTGGGCGCCGATGTCATCGGCTCGGCGGTCGGTATGGATAAGGATGTTGCCAAGCGATTGCTCCAGGAGACGGGCATTCCGGTGGTCCCATCGCTGACCGCCAGCAAGACACAGTGGCTTGAAAATTCAAAAGCCATTTTAAGCGAAGCTTTGGACAAAATCGGGTTGCCGCTTTTTGTCAAACCCGTTTGCGCCGGTTCTTCCGTGGGCGTGAAAAAGGTCAAGAAAAAAGAATCGCTTTCCGAAGCGATGAACTTTGCTTTTCAGTTCGACAATAAAGTTCTGGTGGAAAAAGCCATCGACTGCCGCGAGATCGAGTGCGCCGTGCTCGGAAATGAAAAACCCGCTGGTTCGATTTTGGGCGAAATCATTCCCC
>JASEHT010000120.1 GCA_030018675.1 Smithella sp. | reverse complement strand
TGGTGATGATGATTGAAAAAGACTATGGTGTTAAAATCGAAAGCAAGGAACTTGGTGTTAAAGTTTTTGCTTCCGTGCGCGCACTGGCCACGCACATTTCCAACAATCAGAAAAAAGGTTAAAGTCCGGCTTACACGGAAACTTAACCCCTGTCTTTTTAGACGATTGTAATTTTATTATGAAAGTACTGCTCATTTCGGCCAATACTCTGAGAATCCCCTATCCTGTATATCCGCTGGGGCTGGATTACGTAGCCGGCTCTCTGGATTCCCGCTATCAGACCAAAATTGTTGATTTAAACGATTTTTCCAATCCGGAAAGTCTGGAAGCGATGATCAGGGATTTTTCTCCTGATTTTGCCGGAGTATCCATCAGAAATATTGACAACACCGATGTGATAAACTGCCGAAGTTTTCTGCCCGAATACCAGGATTTAGTCAACCGGATAAGAAAAAATTCATCGGCTAAAATCATTCTTGGCGGAAGCGGTTTTACCATTTTTCCCGTTGAGTTCATGCAGGCGCTGGATGCCGATTATGGCATTGCCGGCGAAGGAGAAAGATTATCGCTTCTTTTGGATGGGCTTCAGAAAAACACGGATATTAAAAAAATTCCCGGTGTTTTGATAAAAGAAAAAACCGGTATCGTTTACGAACCCTGGGATGGAGAAATTCAAAGAAGTTTTGATCCGGCCAGCCCGCACACGCGATTTTATCTTGCCTTCGGCGGCATGTTGAATCTGCAAACAAAAAGAGGTTGTCCCTTCCATTGCAGTTACTGCACGTATCCTCATATTGAAGGCGGTCGGATGCGCTTTTTCGAACCTCGCGAAATAGCTCGCAGAGCGCGCGAATTGCAGGAAGCCGGCGCCAAATATATTTTTATCACCGATTCCGCTTTCAACGCCAGTTACGAACACAGCGCTCAGGTCGCGCAAGCGTTCATTGATGCTCAAGTATCAATTCCCTGGGGCGGTTTTTTCGCTCCCACGGTTCCTTCCGCTGATTACTTCAAAAAAATGGCTGATGCCGGACTGACTCACGTGGAATTCGGCACGGAATCGTTGTCCGGACCTGTCCTGAAAAATCTGCGCAAACCTTTTTCCGCCGCCGATGTTTTTACCGCTCATAAAAAAGCCCTGGATGCGGGATTGCACATCGCCCATTATTTTTTATTGGGCGGACCCGGCGAGAACAAACAGACCCTACGGGAAACATTGACCGGTATTGATAATCTTGAAAAGGCGGTCTTCTTCTTCTTTTGCGGCGTGCGCATTTATCCTCATACCGCTCTTTATGATTTGGCTTTGCAGGAAGGTCAGATCAGCTCGGGGCAAAATCTTCTGCCGCCGGTATTTTATCGCTCCAGGGATATAACCGTTGCGGAAATTATGCAGACGGTGGAAGGGCAGGCTAATGGCCGGTTGAACTGGATTATCGGCGCGGGTGAAGCCAAGGCAACCCGTATTTTACCCAAACTTTACCGGCGCGGATTTACCGGGCCTTTGTGGGAGTACCTGATTCAGTAACATCGGATTAGCAATTCAAATTCCAAAGTAATCTTTTTACCTCCTCTGTCATTCCCGCGCAGGCGGGAATCCAGGAATTGAGAAAAGATAAAACGGCAAGATATCTCCCCAGCACGTGTGACCTTTAGGTTATCGCTGGACTATAGCCTTCGGTTCGACATGACAAGTACAAAAAGGTAATAAATGAAAAAGAAGTTGCTATCCTTCAGCCCCGCCCAAATCACTGGAATAGCTCTTTTGTCTGTTTCCGCAGTTATTTTGTTTCTCAGTCCGCTGCTGGCTGCTGCCGTTTCTCTTTCCTATGTTCTTCTTTGTGTCGTCGCTTCTTTTTTCCCGCAGAGCAATTATTACCTGCCGGTCATCAGCCGCGGGAATACGGGCAAAAATCTTGTCGCGCTGACTTTTGACGACGGCCCGACAGAGCCGACAACAAGGCAGATCATGGATTTGCTGGATAAATATTCGGTAAAAGCGACATTTTTTGTTTCCGGCGTCAACGCCTTGGAGCATCCGGATATAATCAAAGAAATCATCTACCGTGGCCACACCGTCGGCAACCATTCTTTTCATCACAATCCTTTTTTGATGATGGGCAGTTACAATTATCTTTATCAGGAGGTATTGCGTGCCAACGAAGTTCTTAAAGATATGGGAGTGAATGCATTGGCCTTCCGGCCACCGGTGGGAATCATCAGCCCCAAACTGCCTTCTGTGCTGAAGAAACTGGGGATGTTTTGTGTAACTTTCAGTTGCCGCGCTTTTGATGCCGGCAATCGGCGCGTTAATAATCTCAGCTTGAGAATTCTTAAAAAAGTCAAAGCCGATGATATTATTTTGTTGCACGATGTGTTGCCGGATAAATCAAAATCCGACGCTGTTTTATTGCCTGAAATCGAAAAAATATTGCAGGGCCTTGCGGCTGAAAATTTAAAAGTTATTCCTCTGGCTGATCTGATAGATAGAAAAATTAACTAATCAGGATTTTAAACCGGCTCTTTTTTTCAGCCATTTAGGGGCAGTCTTGCGACCGGCTATTTTTTGAAACCCGACGGGAAACAATCTTTTCATCCAATCCATCACATGGGCGTCGGGGCCGACCAATATGCGCAACTTGTCCTTTTTGATACCGGCGATGATAATTTTAGCTGCCTTGTCCGCAGTTGTGCCGGCAATGGCAAGGGTGAAAAGTGCGGCGGCATCTTCTTTTTTAATCGATGTGTCAGAAGCCTTGTAGAACCTGGCATTGGCGGCAATGCTGGTCTTGATGCCACCCGGATGAACACAAGAGACTTTTACATGGGTGCCGGCAAGTTCCTGAGCCAGCGTTTCGGTGAATCCCCGGACGGCGAACTTTGCCGTGCAGTAAGGCCCGTTGTTCGGGTTAGTGAAGATGCCGTTCACACTGCTGATATTGACGATGTGGGCGGCATCCTGTTTTTTTAGATATGGAAGGAATTCCTTGCTGCCATACACCACGCCCCACAAATTAATTCCCATCAGCCATTCAAAATCCTCATAGCTCGAATCTTCCAGAGTCTCTACCAGGACAACTCCCGCATTGTTAATGATTATATGAACAGCGCCGTGTGCTTTGACGACATCATCAGCGTATTGCTTAACCTGATTGCGATCGGCAGTGTTCACTTTATGTGTGCTAATGCCCACGTATTTATTTCGAGCACGTACCATCTCGGCGGTCTCCTGAAGCCCGGCTTCGTTAATATCGGATATCGCCACATGACAGCCTTCATCAGTCAGATTAAGCGCCAGCGCCCGGCCGATACCCGATGCCGCGCCGGTAATGGCCGCAACCTTGTTTTTTAAATTTTTCATGGATATTTACCAGCCTCAAGTTTTCTCTATGGTTAACGCTTATGCATATGATGAAAAATTGTTTCAGCGACAAACTGATTACCTAAAGGAGACATATGCGTTTCAAGGAACAGAGAGTCATAACGAGATCTATTTTGGGTCTTTAATTTCAATAATTCCCCTCTTAAATCGATAACTTTAAATTTTTCTTTATTAAGGCAATTTAACACATAATCAACTTCTGTGACTAACAAATCATGGCTTTCAGTATGAGATTCTTGAACGAGAACGTAAGCATTATGAATATTGTTTTCTTTTAGAATATTTTCCATTTCTTGAAATAGCATACAAGTAATTTCTTCTCCCCGATATCCCGTAGGATCTTCATGATATTCATATCCACCAAGTAACCACCACAAAGGGTCATATTGCATCATCAATGTGTGAAGAAAATAACTATATCCTAATATTTTAACCAAGGTTTTTGGTTGTTTGGTAACTTGTTTCACCGGGACGTTCATAAGCTTTAAAGAACGGTTTTCGATGATGAAATAAGGTTTGTTTAATCCATAAGAAATTGTATATTCGCTTCTTTTAATGTCCTGATGAATGAAGCTGAATATGATGGTTTTAGGCTTATATTGGGTCAAGAGAAATTTCAAACGTAAGTAAATTTGATCAGTGCCATATGCAAGAACACCGGCATTGACCACGGGTTTGTTAAGAAGCTTTTCCAGTCGGGAAGGCCATGTTTCCGTGTCCGATACTTCATCTCCAAAAGTGAAAGAATCTCCGACAACTACAACAATGTCGGATGATTTTGGATTTATATTATTGCCATTTGAGCGGATTCCGTTTTTCAAGATGGTAACTTCTGTGCCCCAAATGTTATTAACACCTTTGTAGTCAGGTTGAGGAATCCAACCTAATGTTTCATGGAATTCTGTCGGTAAAGCGGTTTTAAAGAGCTTTGAAAGATTTCCTCTGTAGTCTGTAAAATTCAAAACCTTTTCTGAATAGTAAATTCTGCTGATAGCTTCAATAATGATGAGTGTTGCGGAAATGCTGGTTATTAAAAGAATAATACTAATTAATAACCTACTCTTGTAATTAGCTGACATTTTTTGCGCTTGAATTTAATAGTTATTAGGTTAATATGCTTAAATTCAGAAATCTTCCTCTGTATTTTATTAACATATAGATTTCTCTTGTCAATGTAAATAGAAGTAAACAACCTCGATTGATAATTGTATATATATCTGTAAAATTAAACTTTTAGATTGACCTTGTAAATAAATTTTGATTGAAAAAACAATCAATGATATGAAGTAAGGCTGTTTAGCGTTTATTTGATTGGAATTGTTTCCAATGAGGTGTAATGATTGGAAAATCATTGGAATTTATTGAAGGAAGTCAGTGCCGGATATGATGGCGACATCCGGGCGGTGGCGGAGGTTCCGGTTGATTCCGAATGGTTTTCGGGTCATTTTCCCGGCGAACCGATTCTTCCGGGAATAGCTTTGATTCACATGGTGGAGCAGGCGATCATCCAGGAGGCGCAAGCCCGGGGGATATCGCTTCAGGTGCGAACGCTTAAACGAGTGAAATTTTTGCGGCCGGTGCGACCCGGAAGCACGTTGTGGATAGGCGTTAATATTGAAAATAATCAAAATAATTTCATGTTCTCTTTTAAGGTCATGGAAAAAGAAAATATCGTGTGCAGCGGCTCAATGGCTGCAAAAAAAATAATTGATGGAGAAGGAGGAATTTGATGCCTGCAACTCAAAGTATTCAAGGCATTATACGGCGCGTGGCCGAAATCATTATTGATGAGTTAAAACTGGAAGACGTCACGGCGGATACGTTCAACCCGGACATGGATCTGGTGGATGAGCTGGGCATTGACAGCATGGATCTGGCAACGATCGCCCTGGTCCTGCAGGATGAGTACAGAATCACCATAGACGAGGACGATTATCCGAAATTGAAAACCATTCGTCTGATTTCCGAGTATATTAAGGACAAACTTCCGTTGGTTAACTAATGACTGCAATCTTAAAATCCTATGCAGGTTAAAAATAAATCAGCGTTGGAATCAGCCAAACCGAAATTTTCAGAACTTCTGGCTCATACGGATGTGAGAGAACGATGGGAAAAAGTACGGAAGTATTTTTTTCTGCGCGAATCAACCTATGACATGACCAACCGCTGCAATATCCGTTGTGACGGCTGTTATTATTATGAAGGCGATAAACAGTTTGCCAAAGAGATTGGCGATGTGGAAGCCTGGCGAGAACTGATGCGTGCGGAAAAAGCACGCGGCATTACCTATGTTGTGCTCGCGGGAGCGGAACCGTCGCTTGTGCCCGAGTTGCTCGATGTTTGTTATCAGGAAATGCCGCTGGGCAGTATCGCAACGAACGGATTTAAAAAAATACCGGAATCGGTTGGTTATAGGCTGCATATTTCGGTGTGGGGCAATGATGAAACCAGTCTGAAAATCAGAAAAGCAAAAAATCTTCTGAAGAAACAGATTGAAAATTACAAAAACGATCCGCGGGCGGTCTTTGTCTATACATTTACACGGGACAATATTGATGAGGTGATAGGGGTTGCCGAAGAGCTCGTCGCCAATAACTGTAAATTGACCTTCAATGTTTTTTCCGCACCGCTCGATTACACGGGAAATCTGCGTCACGATCGTGAATCTCTCGAGCGGACAAGACAAACCATGATAGCGCTTTTGAATAAGTATCCGCGCAATGTTCTTTTTTCCGTTTATAACGCCGTGGCGCACACCCACGAAAAAGGTCTGCATGATCTTTATAGTTGTTCCTATCCGCGTCAGAATCCATCGCAGGATATCGGATTGGGCAGGTCTTTCCGTCAGTACAGAACTGATTTAAATTGGGACAGGTCGGTGGCCTGCTGCGTGCCGGATACGGATTGCGTTGATTGCCGCCATTATGCCGCCGGTTCCGCGGTGGTCACTGCACGGCTTTACCGGCATGTGAATAACGCAGAGACGTTTAGATCATGGCTCGATTATGTGGATACGTATCTGGCCGTTTGGGTGATGGGTTATGAAAAGGGTGAAAATCTCTGCAATAAAATAATAGAACCGCCGCAAGTGGCAGTTAGTTAGTACTAATAATCTGTCATTCCGTACAAGCGTAGCGCGATGCGGCTATAGTACCCTTTAGGGTGAATCCAGTTTTTTTAATTATAGATACCGGCCTACGCCGGTATGACATTATTTCTAAGGCAATACAAAGATGAAAACAATTAGTTCCTTGCTGGATAAAGAATGGCACGAAAGATACAGGCGGATTTCCAATCTGAACATCCGCAGTTCCATCTACGATGTAACCAACCGATGCAATCTGCGCTGCAAGGGCTGTTTTTTCTTTTCTTCGGGTGAACATCAGGCGGCGAAGGAAGAAATGGACATCAAGAAATGGGAAGACTTCATTGACCGCGAAAAAGAACGCGGCGTGAATCTGGCGATACTGATCGGCGGCGAGCCGACTTTATGCATGGACCGCGTGGAGGCTTTTTATAAACGTCTGCCCACCTATTGCGCCACCAATGGATTGATTAAAGTTCCCCGCGAAAAGTTTCCCGATATGATGGTGGGAATTTCTCTCTGGGGCGGCGACGAAGACGAAAAGGTTTTGCGCGGTCGCGATACTTTTGCCATTTCCAGCAAAAATTACGAGGGCGATCCCTACACCTATTATCTTTACACGATAACACCGCGCCAGGTGGGAAAAATTGAGCCGGTCATTAAAAGAATCGCCGATGTCGGACTGAAAGTCCATCTGCAGCTTTTATCCAATGATGAAGGGGTTGATGGTTTTTCCTGGCGCG
>JASEHT010000011.1 GCA_030018675.1 Smithella sp. | reverse complement strand
CCAGCGCCGCGGGCATGGCCAAAGCGAAACCGTAATGGTAAAAGCGGACATTGAACAGCATCTTGAAAAGCAGCAGCAGTGAAAAAATCACCAGCACAAAGAAGGGAATCTGCTGTTCCGTCGCCGTTTTATCATCGCCCTCATTGATAAGCCGGTAGGCCAGGAAAGCAAGAAGCAGAAAAATAAAAACGGGATAAGGTTTGGCGATTTCAAGCCAGTTGATCGGATAAGACGCAAAAAATGTGAAAAGAAGAAGAGCGGCGAATGTAAAGACGATGGCACCGTACAAACGCTTCTTTTGAATGGCTCTGGAAACCCAATAAGCAATGAATCCGGCAAAACCAAAGAGCAGCAAATAACCGAAAGTGTATCGAGCGATCAGCAAGA
Source organism: Smithella sp. (assembly GCA_030018675.1). GTDB lineage: Bacteria > Desulfobacterota > Syntrophia > Syntrophales > Smithellaceae > Smithella. Next base: position 22,785 of record JASEHT010000011.1, on the reverse strand, counting down.
AGTTTTGGACCGGATCGTCAATGCCGGAGATGTTCTGATAAAAAATATTACCCGCCAGTGCGCCGACGAAAATATTTTTATAGGAACCGATTAATGCCCCGAAAGCGGCACTGACCGGTATGTGCAAACTGAAATAAATGAAAAAAGCAAAAACAGGAAGAAGAAAGAAAAATAGCAGGACAAAGATATGTTTTGCCGGACGAACAGTTTTCAGTTTTCGGAACATCAAAAACAGGCCGAAAAGAATGGCTGGAAAACCGGCGAGGAATATTTCGACCTTGGTCAGAAACATCAGACCGGAGAGAAATCCAATCGTTGCCACCTGAATGAGTTTCTGGGCGGCAAGATATTTTTTAAAGGTCAACAAGGCCGCGAAAAACAGAAAAATTCCGTAAGTGACTTCATGGGAGTATGGACAGACGAAATTATAATTGGCAATACCGGTATATTGGGAAAATGCGAAAACAATCAGAAAACAGCTTCCGGCCACAGTCGCGACCATATCTCCGAAGTCTGACCGGAGAAGGTAATAAATAAAGGAAGCAAGCAGAATCACCAGAAAAATATTGAAGTAGGCCAGAGTGGAAAGACCGGTGCCGAAAATCTGAAATAAAAAAGCGTTAAGATAGTGTGATAACGGACCGTATAAATGATGGATGTCCGTGTATAAAACCTTACCCTGGGTGATCTGCCAGGGCACATACAACTCGCGTCCGTAATCAATTAGTAAATCTGGCCACTTAAACCAGCTTAAATGGAGCATGTAGCTTCCAATCATAACGAGAATGGACGGACCTATAAATTTTCCGATATTATTTCGAGAATGAATATTCATATATGACCTTGGTGAAAATTGACGACACATTAACCCGAAAGCCTAATAATATCAACTTATAAATAAGAAATGCACATGTTTTTGTTCATGTAATTCATTTTTGTATTGAAAACAAAAAGCATTCGGGAATGTCAGCAAATCATCAATTGGAAGAAATGTTTTTACTTTTAGTTTCAAAAACACCCTTTGGAATTAGGTTTCTCCGAAAATACTTTGACAACGATAAAACGCTTGACATTGATTGACTAATCTATTATTGGTTGAACCACCCATCCAATATGGGGAAATCAGAGATAAAGAGTCATATGAAGAAGAAAAAGCTTGTTCTGGAAAAACCTCTTACGCGTTCGCGTCTCCATGAAGAGATTGTGTCAATTATACAGAAGCAAATCATGAGCGGAGCCATCGTTCCCGGTGGAAAACTTCCCACAGAAAGAGAAATGGCGGAAACTTTCGATGTTAACCGCGCCACGGTCAGAGAAGCGTTGCGAAAACTCGAGAATCTGGATTTAATCGAGATCAGACACGGCGACGGCCTGTATGTTAAAAATTATCTGGAAAGCGGCAATTTCGATTTGATCAAAGCCGCTTTGCATAATAACGGCAGCGGGGAAATATTAATTAATATTCTTGACGCGCGCCGCTATATTGTTCCCCAGATCGCCTATATTGCCGCTGAGCAGAGGATGCCCGAAGATATTGATGAATTAAAGACGGTCGTTTTTGATACGGATTTAGACATGCTCGAAAAAGATATCCGGGTTCATCAGTTGATCGCCCGGTCAACCCACAACTTGCTTTGCACGATTGGTTTGAATTTTTTCAATCAGATATTTCGAGATTACGGACATTTGTATTTCGATGATCGCCGTAATGCCGAGCGTTCCAATATCTTCCATCATGACATCTATGAGGCGATAAAAAATCAGAAACCGGATGATGCCCGCAGAATCATGAGAGAGGTGCTTATTTACGCGGAAGAAGCCGTGAAACGGGAATTACCAAACGCAACAAAAGGATAATGGGTGATGTTCATGGAAAGGTTTATTGAAAAATACAATAATGAACAGTTCGATGTTATTGTCATCGGCGGTGGAATCACCGGCGCGTCGGTGGCGTATGAAGCCGCTACGCGGGGATTGAAGGTGGCCCTCCTGGAGAAAAATGATTTTTCCTGGGCGACTTCGGCAGCCACCTCCAAGATGATACACGGTGGACTGCGTTATCTGGTGAACGGTGAAGTTCTGCTGGTGCGCGAATCGCTTCGTGAAAGAAGAGTGCTGGAGAATATCGCTCCCAATTTTGTCTATCCGTGGCCGATGATGATGATCCATTATAAAAAGCCGCTGAAAAACAATAAGTGGGTTGTGAAAGTCGGTATGCTCGTCTATGATGCTCTGTCCTACGATAAAAACTTTACGTGGGATACCTGCAAAAAAATCCCGTCCCACAAAACCATTTCGGGGAAAGATGTCCTGCGGCAGGAGCCGCACGTGCGCGCAGAAGGCCTGACCGGCGCGTCGGTTTTCTGCGACTGTGTTAGCATCTTTCCCGAACGGTTTACGCTGGCGTTTGTCAAGTCCGCTGTAGCCCATGGGGCCAACGTTGCCAACTACGCGAAGGTTGAAGGCTTCATCATGGACAAGGGAAACCTTGTCACCGGCGTAAAAGTCAAGGATTTGCTCACCGGAAATACGCATTCGGTAGCCGGAACGGTCATCGTCAATTGCGGCGGACCGTGGGCGGATATCGTACTGGGGCTTGCCAAAGCCGACGGCAAAGGCAGCACGACACTGCGCCGGTCCGAAGGAATTCACATCATAACCAAAAAGAAACTCCTTTCCGGAAACTATACCGTCGGCTCCATGACGCCGGCCGGCCGTCATTTCTTTCTGATTCCCTGGCGCAGCCACACGCTGATCGGCACGACGGACAAGCCTTTCAACGGAAATCCCGACGATTATCGTGTGACCCGGGAAAGCATCATGGAACTGATTGATGATGTCAACAGTTCTTTCGGCGACGGCAAGCTTTCGTATGCGGATGTAAAACATACTTACGGCGGTTTGCGTCCCCTGGTCGAAAAGGAAACAAAAGAGACGTATTCTTCTTCGCGCAAGTACGAAATCCACGACAATAAGGCCGACGGCCTTGACGGTCTGATTACAGTGGAAGGCGGAAAATATACGACCAGCAGAAAACTGGCCGAGAACTGTCTCCGGATCGTTGCCGCCAAAATGAACCGCGATCTGGGCAAGAGCATTACTGACAAACAATACCTGACCGGCTGCGAGATTAAAAATTTAAATGATTTTGTCCGGGAAGCCGGAAGTCAGGCCGACGGATTGAGCGCGGTCACGCTGGAATATCTATCCAAAAATTACGGGACGGAATACAAGGAAATTGTTAAACTAGCCCGTGAAGACCAGAGGTTGTCCGATGCCTTGAACGAAGACGGAGAAATTCTCGCGCAGGTGGTTTATGCCGTGCGTAACGAAATGGCCCGCACGCTGCCGGACATTGTCCTGCGCCGCACCGGCATCGGCACGCTCGGCAATCCCGGCGAGGACGTGTTGCGTAAGGTTGCCCAGGCAGCCGCCAAAGAACTGCAATGGAGTCCGGAGAGAATCGAAAAAGAAATATCCGACACAGTAAACATGCTTAAAATACCCGAGTAATCATCTTAAAAATAGAGGAGGGCAGGCCTATGACATCCAAAACATTCCGTCCGGACTGGACGGAAAAAGCTCCGCCGACTGGAACATACAGATCCATTTTCAAATACGGTGATCCTCAGCATTTCAAACATCCCAGCGACGCCTGGTATAAAATGATTAAAGAGGATTTTCATCTCAGCGATGCCGATTTCAGGAACAAGTCGAAGGAGGGATTGGAGCAGGTTTCACTGAATCGGCCTGTTCAACTGAAATCCCATCAGATAGAAGCCATCACGTCCATCATCGGCCCGGAAAACATCGCCCTCGATGATTACAGCCGTGTGAAATACGCGTCGGGAAAAACCACGGAGGAAATGCTGGAATTGCGACAGGGCATTGTCCGCGAAGTCGCCGATGTCATTGTGCATCCGCGCGATAAAGACGATGTCCGCAAACTCGTGGAATACTGTCACAACGAAAAGATTCCCGTCACGGTTTTCAGCGCCGGTTCTTCCGTCAATTTCGGCTGTCGCCCCGCAAGAGGCGGTGTGTCTCTGGTGATCAGCACGCACATGAACAAACTTCTGGAAATTAACGAACTCAATCAGACCGCCCGCGTTCAGCCGGGTATGTTCGGACCGGCGTACGAGGAGGCTCTGAACAAAGCCCCGGAACTCTTTAAAACAAAACACCCCTACACGTGCGGCCATTTTCCGCAGTCTTTCGAGTATTCCACGGTCGGCGGCTGGATTGTGACTCTGGGTTCCGGACAGGCCTCGACGTATTACGGCGACGCTTACGACATTGTGTTCAGTCAGGAGTATGTCACGCCCGTCGGAACATTCAAAACGCTGGATTATCCGGCGACCGCCACCGGGCCAAAGGTCAATGACATCATGAAAGGATCAGAGGGCGCTTTCGGAATTCTGGTGGAAGTGACCATGAAAATATTCCGCTATATGCCGCAGAATCGTCAACGGTTCAGCTTCATGTATCCGACGTGGGACGCCGCGGTGAATGCCAGCCGCGAAATCATGCAGTCGGAGTTCGGCAAGCCGGCCATTTTCCGTATTTCCGATCCCGAGGAAACCGACCGCGGATTGAAGCTCTACGGCATGCCGGATATTGTGGATAAGTTTCTAAACCTGCGCGGTTTCAAACCCATGCAGCGATGTTTGAGTCTTGGTAATGTCGAAGGCGACCGGGATTACACAAAACTCGTTGCACGCAAAATCAAAGCTATCGCCCGCAAACATGGAGCGATGTCTCTGACCGGTTACGCGGTGCGTAAGTGGGAACACACCCGTTATACGGAGCCTTATATGCGCGAGGATCTGGGCGACTATGATATTTTGATTGACACGCTGGAAGCTTCCGTGACCTGGGATAATCTCCACCGGCTGCACCAAGGCGTGCGCGCTTATGTCAAGAGCCGTCCCGATACCATGTGTATGACGCACGCCTCGCATTTTTATCCTCAGGGGACCAATCTCTATTTCATTTTTATCGCGCATATGAAAGATCCCGATGAATTCCGCAAATTCCAGCGCGGGATCATCGACAACATTCAGCAGTTCGGCGGATCACTGAGTCACCATCACGGCGTGGGGCGCATGATCGGACCCTGGATGAAAACGCATCTGGGAAAAGAACAAATGGACGTTTTACGGACGCTCAAGAAACATTTCGATCCGAACAACATCATGAATCCCGGAGGGCAATTAGGGTTGGATTAGCGTCTGTCCGGTTTTTTATAATTATACAGAGCGAAAGAGACAGGAGAGGGGCATGGATAAAAATCTTTCCGAAGAAAAAGCTAAGGTTGTTCTCGCGGATACGAAGCCGGGAATTCCGGACGCAATCCGCAAAGTGTTTGAGCCTTTCGGAGGCGGGGAAAAATTTCTCCGCTCCAGCCGGGATGTGTACATCAAAGTCAACGCGGTCGGTCTTGAGCCGAATGTTTATACCGATCCGGAAGTTCTGCGCCAGACAATACTTTATTTTAAGAAATGCGGCGCCCGTTCGATCTATGTCATCGAAAACTGTACCCAGGCGAACTTTACGCGTTTGGTGTTTAAAGCTATTGGATATCTTAAAATATGCAAAGAAACAGGCGCAATCCCTGTTTATCTGGACGAAACACCGGCCATTCCGGTTTTTTTAGAGGGCGTTGAGGAATTTATAGATATATCGCGTTTCGTATTCGAACGGCTTATCGAACAGCGCGCTGAAAACTTCTATCTTTCTCTGCCGAAACTGAAAACCCATTCCATGTCGCAGGTGACGCTATCCATTAAAAATCAGTTCGGTCTTGTTCATCAGAACAGCCGTATTGCCGATCATAATTACCGCCTTCATCAGAAATTCGCGGATATTTACCGGGTGCTGCGGCCCGATTTCGCGCTGATCGAAGGCCTGATTGCCACAACGCACGGCCATTATCCCACGCGATATAACGCGGATAAATGCGTAGTGCCCATGGATCTGTTAATAGGCGGTCCGGATCCGCTGGCCACAGATGTGGTGGCATCGGCGCTGATGGGATTCGGCCTTGAGGACGTCAGGCATCTGAAACTTTCCAGCGACACCGGAATCGGACAGGGAGACATTGCGCGGATTGATATCATCCATAAAGATTTGTTTGATTCGCGAAAGAAGAACCTGACCTGCGAACTGCTTGACGATTATCCGCCGGATATCCATTTTCTGCGGGGGAAGGAACGTTGCTGCAAAGAAGGTTGCCGATGCAATACTGAAACCTGCGTCGAGATGATTTATCGTGACCATGGGGGCAGGGGAGGTTTTACGATTCTCATGGGCAAGGGCATTGATAAAGAAGATGTTGATAAAATTACCGGCCGGGTGCATATCGCCGGAAGTTGCGCCATTCAGGATTATGGTGTAGCGCTGCAGACACGTCTGGGCAAAAAAAATGTTACCATGAGTCCCGGCTGCAATAACCTGGCGATGACGGTTTACGGACTGTGCAAGAACATGCGCGTCAATCAGTTAAGCTTGTCCGGCGTCGGGCCTATCCGGTCCGCGGTGCCTTTTATTATGGCCAAGCTTAACGGATCGCAGGCCAATATCGTGCCGTTGATATAGGAGGCTTAAGGACGAAGCGGATTCGGTAACCATAACAGTAATTATAAAATCAAGATAGCGAGGTGCATATGTCACAGGAAAACAACAAATCGAAAGAATTGATTCTTTCCGTGGACGCGGGCACGCAATCCATCAGAGCCGCTTTGATTGACGCATTCGGAAACATCCTGCATATTGTCAAAACACCGATACAGCCCTATTATTCGGAGCATCCGGGATGGGCGGAACAGCAACCCGATTACTACTGGGACGTATTCTGCAAAACCACACACCAACTTCTTCAGCAACAGGAAAATCTCAAAAATAATATCAAAGGCGTCACGCTGACCACGCAACGCGCCACAATGATTAACGTGGATAAAGACGGCAACGCTCTGCGGCCGGCCATTATCTGGCTGGACCAGAGAAAAGCAGATTCCCGCAAAATCCTGCCCGGTTCCCTTCGTCCGGTATTGAAAGCTGTAGGACTGCTCAATACGTTGGAAGGAGTCATCCAGGAATGCGAAGCAAACTGGATCTGCCAGCAGCAGCCGGACATCTGGGAAAAAACCTACAAATATCTGGTCCTGTCGGGATTTTTCACGCACCGGCTTACCGGCGAGTTTGTCGACTCTGTAGGCAACAACATCGGCTACCTGCCGTTTAACAACAAAACATATCAATGGGCGGGAAAATACGATTTCAAATGGTGGATTTTCAAAGTCGGGAGAGAAAAACTTCCCGCTCTGGTCAAACCTTCGGAAATTATGGGTCAGATTACAAAAAAGGCCTCTTTGGAAACCGGCATACCGGAGGGCTTGCCGGTGTTCGCGGCCGGATCGGACAAGGGCTGCGAAATTCTCGGTTCCGGTTGTCTCACGCCGGAAACCGGCTGTCTGAGTTTCGGAACCATCGCGACTTTCGATGTGGCCACTTCTAAATATGTTGAACTGCATCCGATGATCCCGCCATATCCTGCTTCAGTGCCCGATACTTATTATACCGAGGTTTCAATTTTTCGAGGGTTCTGGATGGTCAGTTGGTTCAAGGAAGAGTTCGGCCTTCAGGAGTGCATGCTCGCTGAGAAAACGGATGAGCCGCCGGAAAAGTTTTTCGATTCACTGATCAAAGATGTACCGGCCGGTTCAAAGGGACTGATGCTTCAGCCTTACTGGACGCCGGGCAGAGACCTTGACTCCTACGCGAAGGGATCCATCATCGGTTTCGGCGATGTGCACAGCCGGGCTTATCTTTATCGCGCTCTCCTCGAAGGACTGGTCTATGGATTGAGAGAGGGAGGAGAACTGACACAGCGCAAAACGAAAATACCCGTCACTAGGCTTAAGGTTTCCGGTGGCGGTTCGCAGAGCGACGCGGCCATGCAGATTACGGCGGATGTATTCGGCATGGCGGCTGAACGGCCCCATACCTTTGAAACGTCGGCGCTGGGCGCGGCTATTGACGCGGCGGTGGGTCTCAAGCTTTACCCCGATTTCTCATCAGCAGTCAAAGCCATGACCAGAACGGGAAAAGTTTTTGAGCCGATGAAGGACAATCAAAGTCTCTATGATAATCTATATAGAAGGGTTTATTTGAAAATGTATGATCGTCTAAAACCTCTTTTCAAAGAAATAAGAGATATTACCGGTTATCCGACCAAGGATTAACGAAAAAGAACATATAAAGTAACGATAATATTAATAATATACAAATATTCAAATAGATAAAAAAATATTGACTTTTTAAAGTATTGTGAATAATAATTATAATACTGAACATTCAGTATTATAATTGAGGTGAACAAATGACAACAAAAAAGACCATGGGACTTAGGAAAAACCTGAGAGAGCAGGAACGGCGGGAAGCGATTATCCAGTCGGCAATCAAAGTATTCGCACGCATGGGTTATGATCGCGCCACCATGGATGATGTGGTGTCAGAGGCCGGATGCAGCAAGGCTCTGGTATATCTGTACTGGAAAAACAAGGCGGAGCTTTTTTTATCCCTGCTGGATATCTGCGGTAAACAATATTCCGATTTTTTTCATGTTATATTGGAATCAGCGGCACCGTATGAAGAAAAGATAACCTCTTTTTTCCCTCAATTCGTGGAAATATTTAATAAAAACATTGAACTCAACAAGGTCTCGCATCACGGTTCACTCTACATGGGCCATAAGCCTGATGAAAATTTCAGAAGCAGAACAGAATCATATTATCGTGATTATATCAGCGCATTATCCGCGTTGTTTCAGCAGGGTATAGACGTGGGGTATCTTGACCCGAATCTGGATGTGGACGCATTGGCCTTTATGGCGGTAGCCGCTGTTGAAGGTTATATTTATATGTCGGTTATTGCCGAGCGCATTCCTCCGGAAAAAGCCTTTACTGATATAATGAATAAATATATTTTGCCTATGATGATTAAAAAGGAGAAAGAATAACGATGAAGCGCAACATGAATCAATGGTCGAAAAAAGTTATTGACTCAAACAAAAGACTGGCCTTTCCCCTGATGATCTATCCCGCTCTGGAGATGAATGGAATGCTCCTTCTGGATATGCTGAAAGACCCAGAGAAGCAATATGGGTGCCTGAAGACGCTTGCGTCAAGGTATTCATCAGCGGCATGCATAACGGCAATGGACCTCTCGACAGAAGCAGAGGCCTTCGGAAGCGAGGTCATATATAAGGAAGCGGAGATACCGACAGTTACGGGAAAAATCGTGGATAACGTGACATCGGCGGAAGCGCTTAAAATGCCGTCAGTTGGTACGGCAAGAACTGGAACATACATTGAGGCGGCGAGGCTGACAGCCGAGGGGATAACAGACAGGCCTGTATTCGGCTGTCATATCGGACCCGTTTCACTGGCCGGAAGACTGTGCGATATAACGACCATGTTCATGAACATGAGACGCGACCCGAAATTTATCCATCTCGTGCTGGAAAAATGTACAGGTTTTCTGATCGAATATTCACGCGCTTTTAAAGCGGCAGGCACGAACGGCATAGTCATAGCGGAACCGGTAGCGGGACTGCTGTCACCCTCTCAGTGCGACGAGTTCTCATCAAAATATGTAAAAAGGATAGTTGAAGCCGTACAGGAGGATAATTTCATGGTCGTGGTTCATAACTGCGGCAATACGGTGAAACAGGTGCCGTCAATGCTTTCGACCGGCGCGATGGCATTTCACTTCGGAAATGCCGTGAAGATGACGGACATTCTGCCGCAGATACCGGAGAACATTATCGCCATGGGCAATATCGAGCCGTCAGGAGTATTCAAGATGGGTAGTCCTCAAATGGTAAAGGAAAAAACACGGGAGCTTCTCGATGCCACATCAGCGTACAGGAATTTTATAATTTCTTCCGGCTGTGACATTCCTCCCCAAACACCGGTAACGAATGTAAACGCTTTTTTTGAAGCAATCAACGAATATAATGACCGGAATTAATTCGGCCCTCATGGAGCTAAAATGACGGCTATCATTCTTGATCAAATCACATTTAGGGCCGATTTAAGCGCCTTATCGGCCGTGCTCAGGTTAAGAAAAGACACTCAGGATGAAAAGCGGCTCATGGTTATGCTCGATCAGGCTAGGAGTTTGGCTAAGCCAAAGGGCGCTTATACTGAGTCTTTCATAGAAGAGATGAAAGATGATTACGTGATCATTGACGGCGTGCGGCTGAACGGGAATCTGCTCCCGGTCAATCTGATAGACGTGAAAAGGGTTTTCCCCTATCTGGCGACCTGCGGAACAGAACTTGAAGAGTGGTCAGCTGGAGTTGAGGGGCTTCGTGAACGTTTTTGGGCGGATACTATAATGATGTTCGCATTAGGCAGTGCGATTGGCGAAATCGACCGTCATATAGAAAAGAATTCAAATCCCGGCAAGAGATCATCAATGAATCCGGGATCACTCAAAGAGTGGCCCATCGAAGAACAAAAAGGACTCTTTGAGATACTGGGCGATGCTGATGCGCGAATCGGGGTGAAACTTCAAAAAAGCTTTATGATGTATCCGCTGAAATCCGTGTCCGGAATATTTTTTCCATCCGAACACAGCTACGAAAACTGCCGGCTCTGCAGCAGAGAAAAGTGTCCGGGCAGAAGGGCGCCGTTTGACGCTTGTCTTCGTGAAGACTTATTTATTGTACCGCATTAGTGCGTAAATATATGCGGCAGGAATTCTTTAAGATTATTTCACTGAATGAAAGGAGAACATTATGGAGTCAATGAGTCCACGCGAACGTGTTATTCGAACCCTCGAGGGCAAGTCTGTTGACCGGGTGCCATGCTTTTGCGCCATGATGGAGAGCAGAACAGCGGATGAGATACTCGGAAAACCGCCCATCTCAACGGAGTTTATCACTACTAATCCTGTTTCAATATTTTGTCTGAACAAATTTCCCGAAGTATTGACGAAACCTATAGCACGCATGAATTTGGTCAAAACCATGCATAAAAGAAATGTTGCGCAGGTAAAAATGGGCTTTGACGCGATATGGGCTTTATATGATGATTCCTGGCGTTTTCCCGATGCCAAAACTATTGCTGTAACGAGCGGATCAATATTTAACCTTATTCCCGATGGGTTCGGCGATATGACTTATATGTATCGAGGCCCCGGCATCAAGACACCGGAAGATTTCGAAGCATGGCCATACTGGCCGGACACTGACGCGCAGGCACACAGGGTATATAAGTATTTTAAAAAATTTAACGCGGAATACGGTGAGAATACTTGCATCGTCGGCTATGGTTTTTTTGGCGGACTTCAGGAATCGATGAATTGGGCTTTTGGAATAGACAAGGTGCCAGTCTGGATAAAGAAGCATCCGGATTACGTGAACCGATATCTGGATATCATAGAGGAGATTCATGTCAAGACGGAGCGCGCCATGCTGGAGGCCGGTGTGCCGATTGTTATGATTACCGACGATTCGGCGTACAAGACCGGCCCCTTCCTGAATCCCAAAATGGTGGAAGAAGTCTTCGGGCATCGATATAGAAGAATAATCAGAAACGTTCACGACAGGGGAGCAAAGGTTATATTTCATTCCTGCGGCGACAACACTAAACTGTTCGACCTTTTTATAGGATGGGGCGTTGACGGTCTGCACGCCTACGAGAACACTTCAAATGTTGATATCTACAATGAGAAAAAAATACGCGGAGACAAGGTTACGATAATCGGAGGAGTTGGAATAGACTACCTGCTTACGGAAAGATCGAAGGATGAGGAGATAGTAGATAAGGTCAAAGAACTTATAAAGAAGCTCGGCCCCGGCGGGAGATATATGGTGGCCCCCGTTCACAGTGAGGACAGTTTGCCGGCGCATAAACTTCAGGTGATGCTGGACGCGGTAAAAAAATACGGAAGTTACCCCATAAGCATATAATAAGGGTGATTATGGAAACAATGAGTTCAAAAGAACGAGTATTACGCACGCTGGAGGGAAAACCGGTTGATCGTGTTCCCTGCATGTCAGTCATGCTGGAGGCAAAGACGATCTACGAGATTAAAAAAAAGCCTCTCCTATCGAAGATTATTTCGGATGAGAAGCTTCTCAAACTGCCCTTGTCGAAGTTCGTTCTCGACCGGTGGGCGCCTCAAATATCCGGCCTCGTATTCAGGCCGAGTCTGAAGAAGACTTTCCACCTGAGGAACATTGGCCAGGTCGAGATGGGACTTGATGCCATATGGGCCTACTATGACGACACCTGGATTATGCTCGATTCGAAGTCGTACGCGATGCCCACCGGCTCAATCTACAACCTGATCCCCGACGGGTCTGGTAACATGTCCTACATGTACAGCAAACCGGGCATCACCACGCCAGAAGAGTTCGACGCCTGGCCATACTGGCCAGACACGGATGATATGGCGCACAGTGTTTTTAAATACTACAAAAAGTTCGTTGCGGATTATGGAGAAAAAGTCTGCATCACCGCGTGCGGTTCGTCACTCGGTCTTCAAGAGGGGATGAACTGTACATTTGGGATCGACAAGGTCCCGATCTGGATAAAACGTCACCCGGCTTATGTCAGCCGTTACCTTGATCTTCACGAAGAAATCAAGATGAAGACAAGCGAAGCGCTCATTAGCGCCGGTGTTCCGGTCATATTCATATCCGATGATTTCGCCTTCAAGACAGGTCCGTTCCTGAACCCGAAAATAATAGATTCGGTGTTCGGCCCGCACTACAGGAGGATCTTCAAATATATCCGTGACAAGGGCGCCAAGGTTATTCTACATTCCTGCGGCGACAACACTAAAATATTCGACATCTTTCTTTCCTGGGGCATAGATGCTCTGCACGCCTACGAGACCACCTCCGATGTCGACATCTTCAAACAAAAGGAACTTCACGGTGACCGCGTGACCATGATCGGGGGTATGGGCATCGATTACCTGCTAACCTCCAAATCTAAGGATGAGGAGGTCATCGCGCGGGTAAAAGATCTCATAATGCGACTAGGCCCCCGGGGGAGGTTCATCGTGGCGCCTTCCAACAGCGTGGATTCCATGAGCGCCCACAAGGTACTGGTCATGGTCGAAGCGGTAAAAAAATACGGAAGTTATCCCATAAGCATCAATTGAAGTAAGAAATTATTCATAATTAAATATCAAGGAGGAATAAAATGAAAGAAAGTATAGCAGCCATTCAAAACGCAGTTATAGACATGAAGGACGACGACATAAAGGGACTTGTGCAGAAATGTCTTGATGAAGGAGCAACTCCCCTGGAGATAATTGAGCAGGGACTCAGCAAAGGACTTGATGTTGTCGGTGAACGCTTCGATGCGGGGGATTACTATCTGGCCGATCTTATCATGGCCGGAGAAATTGTCACCGAAGCGATGAATCTGCTAAAGACGAGGATGAATCCAAAGGATATCGGCAGGAAGGGCAAGGTTATCCTGGCCACGGTTCAGGGCGATGTTCATGATATCGGAAAGAAAATAGTCGGCATGATCCTGTCGGCTTCAGGTTACGAGATTATTGATCTCGGCGTTGATGTATCTTCGGAAAAAGTCGTAGAAGCCGTTAAAAAGGAAAATATCCAGCTTGTTGGTCTTTCAGTTCTTCTGACCACCATGGTTCACAATCTGAAGGAAATCGGAGATATGCTCGCAGCGGCGGGATTGCGCGAAAAGGTTAAAATAGCAATAGGCGGAGCTTGCTGTTCACAGCATCTTGCCAACGAGATGGGCGTCGATGCTTTCGGCGAGTCGGCGGTAGCCGCGGTCGGAATATTTGACGATTTTCGCATGAAATTAGGCCTTGCTTGATCTAACAAAGGAAATTACCTGCGATGTCTAAAAAAGACGATGATATAAAAAATCCTGACGTAATCTCATTCATTTCATTTCCGGATGCGCCGCGCGTTCAAGCGGGAGAATCGGCTTTTCGCGATTTGGAAATAGAAGAACTTTTTAGGTTATTGCACAGCAACATACCCGGCGATAAGTTTTGGTGCCGGGAATACATCAGGACAGAAATAAAAAAGCCTTTTTTCGATCAAGCAGCCATTGCTCTCAAGCAGGAAGCCATAAGGGAACTTCTTGATGATAATGATTTATACGCTGCCTTTTCAGAAGTAAAGGCAGCGTGTGAAAGATTCAAGTACCTCCGGATCTACAACGGTGGAATGGAAGGCGGGTTTGATTCATGGCGCGATAACCTTCAAAAATTAGAAAACACATCCCAACTGGTACAATTGATTCTTGCAATTAATCGTGTCACGCAGTCACCGAAATCAAGACTTTCTGAAGTATGTCGTTTGGGCAGGTTATTGGAGGCACATATCGGTTTCAGACGGGTCCGGAGTGTTGTGGAAAATGTTTATTTGCGTCTTGGACTTGGCGGTGCCGTTTACATGATGCAAAGATCAATGGAAAAGGAAGAAATGCGGCAAGCAATCTCGCATGAGGAGATGGAGCGTAGCGCCAAAGTAATTATGGAGTCTGCAGATGCAATGATTAGTGGAAAATATCTTGCAATCGAAGATGAGCCGGATATAGCGAGAATTATCAGAGACAGAATAAAGAAATGCAGAGCTAATTCCTATATGCCGAGACGGCAATCTGAATATTATAAGAATCTGACAGATTTAGCAAAGTCACTGGTCGAAGGAATTAATCATCTGATTGACACGCATCTTCCCTCCGTGCAGCCGGGAAACATGGATTGCGAACTTGCTTTCTACTTAGGCTCGGCCGGGCTTTGCCATCGATGGATAGAGGATGGCATTCCGGTCGTGAAGCCAGTTGTTATGGATCAGCCCAAACGAAACTGCGAAATAAAAGCGGGTCGCAACATAACGCTTCTTAGACAATATGGCGCTGAAGCTGTACCGAGTGATATTATGTGGAGTCGCGAAGATAATATTTTTGTAATTACCGGGCCCAATAACGGTGGGAAGACCACTTATATGCGAATGGTTGGTCAGCTTATATGGATGGTTCACTCGGGACTGATGCTGCCCGCGGAAAACGCTGTTGTTTCTCTGATAGACAGTATTTACACATCATTTACTGGAGGTGACGATCCTTCTCGCGGTGAAGGACACTACGCGGCTGAACTGTCGCGTATTGCAGAAATTCTTTTTACGAAAGGCCGATCTGTTACACCCTATTCGCTTATAATGATGGATGAATTTGCTACAGGGACTGACCATGAAGAAGCGACGCGCATCAGCGCGATAGTCCTTTCGCATCTTTCCGAACGTGGCGCAACCACTTTTTTTACTACGCACCGACCGGAAGCGGCAGATTTGGTTGAGAGTGGCGAACTCCGTGGTGGCGTTAATCTAGCGCCGGAGATTCTGTTTAATGATGGCGCAGTGAATTTCACATATCGCATGCGGCGCCATGCCAGGGAACGGTCACACGGATATCTTCAGGCTGAGAGGCTTGGCATCACTCCAGAGCGGCTCACGTCTGTCATAGTTGAAGATATCAGACAAGGTCTTTATCCCGTATCGGATACGCGCTTAGTGTAAGATATCTGAATATTAGGAGAATATAAGATTGGCTAAATTATGTAAATTAACAATGCTGCCCGGAAGCGCAACAGCTGAATATGCGAACGGAACAGTTTTAATAGATGCCTTGGAGGAAGTGGGTGTTATGTTGCCTTCTCCATGCGGCGGCAAAGGCTTTTGCGCTAAGTGTCTTGTGAAGGCAAGCGGCGCATTATCAAAACCGTCGGAATCAGAAAATCGAATCATAGAAAATCATGAAGGATATCGCCTGGCCTGTCAGGCACGCGTTGAAGGAGATGTGCACGTCTCCTGTGAAATAAAATGTGATCACGATGGACGATTTCGTGCTGTAAAAAAACCAGACCGGGCGGGTCTTGCTGTGGATATAGGCACTACGAGTGTGCAGGTATCTTTGAAAATATCTCAAAACGAATCAATTCTTCTGGGTGATTTCCTTAATCCGCAGAGACGATATGGTCATGATGTAATATCGCGCATCGCCGCAGCGAAAAACGCAAACGCAGCTATTGATATGAGCAGGCGCATAAGGAACGTTATTAAGAGCATGGCGCTTCGTTCTCTCGAAGAGATGTGCTTTCCCACGGATATAATAGACAGGATTGTTATTTCCGGAAACACAACCATGCTTTATCTTTTCTTCGGCATCAACGTTGCCGCTCTTGGAGAAAATCCTTACCGGGCTGAATACAAAGATATAAATTCATTTCAACCGGAAGATGTTGGAATGAAGGAATTTGCAAGAGCGGAATTAAAATCCATGCCGATATTTTCAGCTTTTGTAGGTGGTGACGTGGTTGGAGGGTTCTCGTTATCTCATATCGGCAGTCGTAAAAAAAACACTTTTTATATTGATTTAGGCACAAACGGAGAAATCGTTTTCGTTAATTCAATCGGTGAAATAAGAGCTACATCATGCGCAATGGGTCCCGCGCTGGAAGGAATGAATATTTCATGCGGTATGAGTGCGGGCGACGGAGCAATAATTCACGCGCGCCTTGATCGTGATAGATTGATATACGATATGATAGGCGATGGCGAGCCGGTTGGTATATCCGGCACGGCGCTTATTGACATCACCGCGCTGCTTCTGGAAGTCGGCGGTATATCATGCCGGGGGAATATCTCTCCGCTTGAAACCGTCCTGCCGTATCCTGCGCAGATAGTGAATGGCGATAAAGGAAAAAACATTCGCATACGGGGAGATATTGTTTTAACTCAGGAAGATATTCGAAATCTGCAACTTGCCAAAGCGGCCAGCCTGGCGGCGTCACAGATGCTTCTGGAAGATTCTGGATGTAAAGCAGAAGAGGTGGAACAAGTCATTATTTCCGGAGCATTGGGGCGCAATCTGAACATAAGAAATTTTAAGAAACTCGGATTCATTCCTGATTTCCCTAATGCGGAATATAAAATTGCCGGAAATACCAGTCTGGAAGCGGCGGAACATGCCTGCAGTGAAGATGATTTTCTAAGACAGGCACAAATGTTGCGCGACCGTATGAGTGAAGTCGTTCTGGCGGGACAAGATAGTTTCCGGCGCAGATTTATCAATGCATTGGATTTTCCGCATACATGTACATAAATATCGACAGAACGTTCAAAGATATTATTCGTATTATTGAAAAAAAGTAAAATAGAACAAACTGCAAAGGAAAACAGCATTAGAATATTTACACTGTTGGCAAAAGCTGAAGCAAAAATTCACGGCGGTAAAATCAACAACGTTCATTTTCACGAAGTCGGAGCCATTGATTCCCTCATTGATATTGTCGGCTCCACTCTCTTGACAATGCTTAAGAACTGCGCCAGCGGTATCTGCGTTGTTAATATTGATAACGGCTATGGAGCGGGATATATCGCAAGCAGGATTAACAGGATATAGACGTCTTGTTTGATCATGGATGAAACGGGAAAATATTGTTTGATTATAAAACTTGTTTCGCATATCATCTCCAACAAAATCATATTATCTAGATATCAAATAATCGTTTGAAAAGAGGGTGGAAATCATGGCCGGATTTTCGGAATACGATCAATATGACGGTTTGGGATTGGCCGGATTGGTGCGGCAGAAAAAAATATCCGCGACCGAACTTTGCGAAGAAGCGATCAAACGTATTGAAAAATTAAATCCTGTTTTGAACGCTGTTGTAACACCGATGTTCGAAATCGGGCTGGAAGCGGCGAAGCGTCCCCTGCCGGATGCGCCTTTTGCAGGCGTTCCTTTTCTTTTGAAAGATTTAATCAGCGCTTATGCCGGAGTTAAATTAACTTTCGGATGTCGCGCCTATAAAGATTATGTTCCAGATTATGACAGCGAAATGGTGAAACGTTTAAAAAAAGCCGGTCTGATTACGCTGGGCAAAACCAACACGCCTGAATTCGGTTTAATGGGGATCACAGAACCCGAGCTTCACGGTCCGACGCGCAATCCCTGGAATATTGAGCGGACATGCGGCGGATCCAGCGGCGGTTCCGCGGCCGCGGTAGCTTCCGGAATGGTGCCGATTGCGTCCGGCGGCGACGGCGGCGGCTCTATCCGTATTCCGTCGAGTTACTGCGGCCTGTTCGGGTTAAAACCCTCACGGGGGCGCACTCCCGCGGGACCTTCCTACGGGGAATTATGGCAGGGCGCGGCGTTGGAACATGTACTCACCCGGTCGGTGCGCGACAGCGCCGCGATTCTGGATGCGGTGTGCGGCGCCGATGCCGGAGCGCCTTACGTTATCCAAAAGCCGGATCTGCCCTACAGCGAAGAAGTGAATCGCGAACCGGGGTCTTTGAAAATCGCTTTCACTGTGGAATCCCCGCTGGGAACCGGCACGGACGAAAGCTGCAGGCAGGCGGTATATAAAACAGCCAGACGGCTGGAAGACCTGGGGCACAAGGTGGAGGAAGCAAAGCCGGAGATTGATTTTATTAAACTGGCCAATACGTATTTCACCCTGTATTTCGGAGAAATTGCCGCGGATATCCGACATGCCGAATCTGTATTAAAGAAAAAAGTGGGCCGAAAGGATTTCGAAATCACAACCTGGTTTTTCGGAAAGCTCGGTCATTGTTACAGCTCGGCGGAATTCGTGCAGGCCATTCGCCAGTGGGATATTGCCGCGCGCATTATGGGGCGGTTTCATCAGCGGTATGATTTGTACCTGACGCCTACCGTGGCCTTTCCGCCCGCGAAAATAGGGGAACTCCTGCCGAAGTCCTACGAAAAAATTGCGATGGAGGTCATCAGCTTTCTGCATCTCGGTTCTCTGGCCAAAGCCTCCGGTATGGTCAACAAGATCGCTATTGAAACGCTGGCGAAAACACCTTTTACGCAATTGGCCAACTTTACCGGCCAGCCGGCGATCAATGTGCCTCTGCAATGGGATGAAAACGGACTGCCGTGCGGCGTTCAGTTTATCGCCCCGAATGGTGATGAAGCCGTTTTGTTCCGACTGGCCGCCCAGTTGGAAAAGGCCGAGCCCTGGTTCAACAAGCGCCCCGCGCTGAATATTTGAGCTATATGCTGGTTCAAGCTTGCAGATTGAACAGAAACCTTTTGTAGGGATTGTTCCCCCGAACAATCCGAAACACGGCGCGATTGGGGAATCGCTACATATCCCTCCAATGGCTGGTGCAGATTGAATCAAATGTTTGAGAGCAATCATGCAGATTGCTGCAGCAAAAAACCTTAAGATTCCTCATCCCGATTCATCGGGATTCGGAATGACAGTCTTTGCTATTGCGACAAAGTTCCTTCGCCGGTATGACAAAACAGAAACATACCTCTGTCATGCCGGACTTGATCCGGCATCCAGGAAAATAGAACTCTGGATTGCCCAATGAAGTTGGGCAATGACAGCTTCGTTAGGCTGGTTCGATCTTGTAGGTTTAATCAGCGATGATCCTCCTTGCCGCCTCGTTATCCTTTAAAATCAAAAGGGTATTAGTGTCCTTAACAAAAACAAATCAAAAACGCCTGGTAAATTTCGCTGGAATCAGATAGGTAAATTCGTGTTAAAAAATTCAGGTTAGCCCTTTGCGGACGTTTTGCGTTTAACATCAAGGGCGTGAGGAGTTGTAATGTCTTCGGAAAAAAACACGTCGCAATTTAGCGGCGCGGCCAAATATGTACTGGATGACGAACTGGCTAAAATAGTGAATGTTTCCATATCTCTGGAAATGCCGCTTCTGCTGAAAGGCGAGCCGGGCACGGGAAAAACGATGCTTGCCCATGCTATTGCCGAAAATCTCCGGATGCCCCTGATTGTTTTAAACGTCAAGTCGAGTATGAAATTGATCGAGGCGCTCTATCAGTACGACACGCTGACCCGCCTGAACGACAGCCGTTTCGGCGATTCCAAAAGAGATGTCAGCGATATCGAAGCCTATATCAAGATGGGCAAAATAGGTCAGGCTTTTACCGCCGATAAAAAAACTGTTCTTCTGATTGATGAAATTGACAAGGCCGATACGGATTTTCAGGATGACATGCTGGATGTTCTCGATCAGATGCAATTTGACATTATCGAAATAGACAAGACCATCACGACCGGACACCGTCCGGTGATTATTATCACCTCCAATGCCAAGAAGGATCTTTCCGATCCGTTCCTCGGCCGCTGCAATTTCCATCATATTGCTTTCCCCGACCCGGACATGATGCGTATGATTGTTTCCGTGCACTTTCCCAAACTGGATGAAGAACTGATGAAACTCTGCATCAGCACGTTTTACCGTTTGCGCGAGCTGCGCGGCATCGAGAAAAAACCTGCTACGCGCGAGTTAATCAACTGGATACGCGCTCTGAAAAGCGATCCCGATTTCAAACCGAAAACGATTCATCAGGGAAGAGTCCCCTTTCTGGGAATTCTTTTCAAGAAGAGTTCCGATCTGCAGCAGGCGCAGCAGATTGTCAAATCGCGTTGATGTGAGGTTTGAACCGTGTTCGTAAATTTCTTTTATACCTTAAGGGACAGGGGCGTTCCTGTCACGCCGACGTCTTTTCTAAGACTGCAGGAGGCCATGCACAAGGGGCTTGTGCACTCTCTTGATGAATTTTACACGGTTGCCCGCACTATCCTGGTCAAGAGCGAGCGTTATTTCGACACGTACGATCAGATTTTCGCCCACCATTTCAAAAACGCGTCTCTGGAAGATCCGACCACGGTCGAATTGAGTGAAATCGCCCGCGTTATGCTGGAAGAATGGCTGCAAAATCCCGAAGGCATGGCTCAGGCGCTGGGCGTCGATCAGGAAAAGCTGAAAAATATGACGCCGGAGGAACTGATTCAATATTTTCTCGACCGCCTCAAGGAACAGACAGAGGCGCATCATGGCGGCAATAAATGGATCGGCACCGGCGGGACATCACCGACGGGTCATTCCGGCAATCATCCCGGAGGTATGCGAGTCGGCGGGGTTTCGCGAAATCATTCCGCTGTCAAGGTTGCCCTGGAGCGGCGTTACCGCGACTATTCTCAGGAAGGACCGCTGACGCGGTTTCAAATGGGCGAGGCGCTCGAAAGACTGCGCCGGATGACGCCGACAGGACCGAAGGATATGGTCAATGTGGACAAAACGATTTACGAAACCATCCGCAACGGAGGGGAGATAGAAATCATTTTCGACCGCCGCCTGACGGACCGCCTGAAAGTCATGCTTCTGATTGATAACGGGGGCTGGTCCATGGAACCGTATATTGACGTGGTGCAAACACTTTTTCATTACGCGAGGTCCCAGTTCAAGGATTTGAAAATATTTTTTTTCCACAATACCATATACAGCCGCGTGTGGGCGGATCCGCAAAGATATTACAAGCCGCAGGAGGTGGACGACTTTATCCGCCGGGATCCGGATACCCGCGTGATCATCGTGGGCGATGCGAGCATGGCGCCGTATGAACTTACACATCCCAACGGGGCCATCTACCTGGATTCAAAACCCGGCGGCACCAGTATCGAGAGACTGAAAACAATGGCCCGAACATTTCCCCACAGCGTTTGGTTAAATCCCATGCCTGCCGGCGAATGGTATTACAGCAGGACGGTTGAAATTATTCGTCAGGTATTCCCCATGTTCGAGTTGACGCTGGATGGTTTGGAAAAAGCGGTTCAGCATCTTTCATCGACAGGAAAAAATCGAATATGAATGTGTTCAGATAAAGAGCAAAAAAATATTAAAAAGGATGGATTATGATCAGTCTGGAAGCGAAAAATGTCATGGCCGTTATGGCAACGATGAAAGTGCCGAATATTGGCGAACTGCCGATAGAACTCTTGCGTCAGGGCATGGCCGGCATGATGTCGTTTGCACTGCCGCCTGCAAGCTGTATGATTGAAAGCGTCAACGCAGGAGGGCCTGAGGCACTGTGGATAAGCGCGGAAAAACAAAACGAGGACGATAAGGCAACCATCTTGTATCTTCATGGAGGCGCCTATTCAATGTGTTCGCCACAAACACATATGGGCATCACCGGATTGCTGAGCGACTTGTCCCGAATCAGGGTTTTATCCGTGGATTATCGCCTTGCGCCGGAACATCCTTATCCCGCCGCAATAGAAGATGCCGTCAATGCATACCGGTGGCTTTTACAACAGGGCGTGCCGCCTGAATCCATCGTCATCGGCGGCGATTCAGCCGGAGGCGGCCTGACCTTCGCGACACTTCTGAAGCTGAAAGAAAACGGAGAACCGCTGCCCGTCGCAGCCTTTGCCATCTCCCCGTGGGTTGATCTTACCCATACCGGCGAAACCATGCAAACCAAAGCCGAAGAGGATCCGATGTTTACCGAATCCGGTATAGATTTTATGGCGAAGCTCTACGCAAACGGCGCGGACTTGCGCTCGCCGCTCGTTTCGCCCCTGTACGCGGACTTGCGCGGACTTCCGCCGACGCTGATTCACGTAGGCACCAGCGAAATGCTGTTGAGCGATTCGCAGCGCATGGCCGAAGCCCTCAAAAAAGCCGGCGTTAACTGCACACTCAAAGAATGGGAAGGCCTGTTTCATGTTTTTCATTCCGTTGTTTATATTCCCGAAGCAAAAGTCGCGACCGCAGAAATCGCGGCATTCATCAGAAAGCATCTGAATAAAAGTTAGGCGCGGATCATGCCCCGCATGGTCAAATGGCCTGATGACGCTTCATCGTCCCGTCAGCCGACTTTTTTATTTACAAAATATGCCGAAAGAGTTATCACCTTAGCGCAC
>JASEHT010000119.1 GCA_030018675.1 Smithella sp. | reverse complement strand
AAAATATGGCAAACGCCTTTATAATGCTTGATGACAGGAATCCTTGACTGGGCAACGACGGCGCGGATTAGGTCTTCGCCGCCGCGGGGGATGATCAGGTCGATATACTCTTCCAATTTCAGCATTTCGGTAACCGCTTCGCGATCCGTGATCGGAATCACCTGAATCGCGTCCACCGGGATGGACGTCTCCTTCAGAACCTTCCGCAAAATAGACGCGATGGCCAGATTAGATTTGATGGATTCGGATCCGCCCCTTAAAATCACGGCGTTGCCGGCTTTGAGGCACAAGGCTGAGGCGTCAACCGTAACGTTGGGACGGGATTCGTAAATAATGCCGATGACTCCCAGAGGAATGCGCATCTTGCCGACGAGAAGGCCATTGGGCCTGCGCCACATGGAAATGACTTTCCCGACGGGATCAGGCAACGCGGCCACTTCCCGCAAACCCTGGGCCATCTGTTCAATCGTCGAGGGTTTCAGTGTCAGACGGTCCAGCATGGATTTGGAAATACCCCGCTTTTTCGCGCTGACGATATCCCTGGAATTTTCATCCAGAAGAAATTTGGAGCTTTTTTCCAGTTCTTCCGCCATGCGCAAAAGGACTTTATTTTTTTCCGTCTCGGTCACACGCGAAAGTTTTCTCGATGCCTGCGCGGCGTTCCGGGCAATGCTTTCCACGGTATCTTTTATATCCATAACAGAACCCTCGATAATAAAATTTCTTGCATTTTCTGCATTTGTTGATAAAAACTGCCCCGCTTGAAGGACATGAATCGATTTCAAAAATCGTGCATTCCTTCAAGGAACAGCCAAGCCAATCTACAAAACAAAAATTGACGTGTCAAGGCCTTTGCCGAACAGAAACACTATGAGCAGGATAAGAATCAAAGCCGGTCCGAATATCTATCAAATCATCAAGGATGGCGGTTTTAATTTTGATTCTGTGACGACGTATTTCGGTGCGGCCGTCGGACCGCGCTGGCTTCTTGCCAGCGGTTTTGATCTGACGTTGCTCGAAAGTTGTTTCCTGGGCCGGAAAAACCCGGTTCAACTGGTGGGTTCTTCCGCGGGGGCATTTCGTTTTGCCGCGTGGCTTCAGCCGGAAGCCGTGCAATCCTATAAGAAGTTAATAGATGCCTACATTAACGTTACTTACGCAAGAGAAGACACACCGCCGGTCTTACTGGAAAAAATTACCGGCATCATTAATGAATACCTGGAAGACGACGCTTTGCCTTTCGCCCTGAGCAACAAAAAGTATCGCATGGTGGTCATCACCGCGCGCGGGCGAGGTCTTGTCGCATTGGAAAACCCGATGCTGCAAAAGATGGGGCTGGCGACCTGTTTTCTATTGAATTATTTGAAAAGGGAAAATATCTACAAATTCGCGGAGAGAGTCGTTTTTTATAACGCGTCAAAACCGCCGTCTTTTTGTCTGAAACCGCATTTCCGAGGAAGTTACGTTCAACTCAATGAAATAAATTTCAAATACGCCGTGCTGGCGTCCGGCGCCATCCCTCTGGTGATTGCGGGCGTGCGCGATATTTTCGGCGCTCCCCGCGGCGTCTATCGTGACGGAGGCCTTATTGATTATCATCTGACCCATCAGTTCGCCGAAAAGGAAAATGACATCGTGCTTTTCTTTCATCATCAGGAGCAAATCATTCCCGGATGGCTCGATAAAAACATCACCAAACGTCTTCCCGAGCCCCATACTTTAAAAAATGTCCTGATGGTTTTCCCGACGCAGAGCTTTATCGAAAATCTTCCCTGCGGCAAAGTGCCAGACCGGACTGATCTGGTCAATTTCGTCGATGATCAGGAAACCAGAATAAGAAACTGGCGCAAAGCGGTGGAATTGTCGGCTCCCCTGGGCGAAGACTTTCTGGAACTGGTGGAGAGCGGGAAAATAAGAGACGTCGTGGAAAAACTCTGATACCATTACGCATTCTTCGGCTAACTTTCTTGGCTGCGTTGTCGGCTTCTCGACGTATTATCATATACGCCTGCGGAGCCTCCTTCCTTGCCGCCTCGTTATCCTTTGAATTCAAAATGGTATAATATAACAATGCTATTCATTAATATTTTGAGTAATAATTTTAAATGGTTTTAGAAGAAAAAGTTTCCCGATTAAAAGAAATCTTAACAGACTGTGTGCTTTGCCCGCGTTATTGTCATGTTGACCGCACGCAGGGGGAACTCGGTTACTGCCGTCTGCCGGCGAAAATCGTGCTGGACTGCGCCCTGGCGCACCATGGCGAAGAGCCGCCGCTTTCCGGTATCAACGGTGCGGGCACCATTTTTCTTTCGTCCTGTAATTTAGGCTGCATCTATTGTCAGAACTATCAGATTTCTCACCATGCCGCAGGTCGAGAGCTCAACGCCAGACAACTGGCCGATGTGATGCTCGATCTGCAAAAACGGAAATGTCACAACGTCGAACCGGTAACGCCCACGTCACAGACGCCGCTGATTATGGAAGCCCTGCTTCTAGCGCGCGCGGAAGGTCTGAAAATTCCCTTCGTCTATAATTGCGGCGGCTATGAAGACCCGGAAATCATCAAACTGCTGGAAGGTATGGTGGACATATACTTGCCGGACTTCAAATACGGTCTGGAAGAAGATGGCATCATGTTTTCCTCGGCGCCGGGGTATCCGCGCTTCGCTTTGGATACGATCAGGGAAATGGTGCGTCAGGTGGGGGATGATCTGGCATTAGAAAACGGCGTCGCCCAAAGAGGAATCATTATCCGTCATCTGGTGTTGCCCGGCAGAATCGAAAATTCCAAAGAGGCTTTACGATTGCTCAAGAAAGAAATTTCCACGTCAGTTTTTCTGAGCCTTATGTCCCAATACACGCCGGTTGCCAAGGTGCGTAAACATCCGATTTTAGGACGCAGAATCACGAAAAGTGAATATGAGCAGGTGACCGATTATGCCCTGAAGCTGGGGTTTGATAATATTTTCGTTCAGGACGTCAACAACGACGAACGAACCCCGGATTTCAGCAAAGACAAACCCTTTGATTGATAAAAGGATCCCCATGCAAAATGATTTACAGAAAACATACGATCGTTTTGCCGAAACGTATGATAAAAACAGCGGTCTCTTCAATATGACGGATGTGATACACGATTTTTATAACAGGAATTTATGGGTCAGAATTTATTTTATAGTCACTCGACACCCGAAAAACTGACCGGAACCTTAAAAACAACGGGATTTAAAATAGAATCATTGAAAAACCGTGAGATTGGAGGAGAAACTTTCATCTGGGTAATGATCGCCAAACATTGATTGTTTTTTCTGCGGTGCGATGGGTTTAGCAGAAATATTTTCAGGGAATTTCGAAAACCTGAACGCCTGCCGGCGGTTTGAATCGGAAAATTTTCTCCGTCAGTCCGGAATTTAAAATAATATTGGAAAAATTCAGCCGGGTTGAATTGCCGAAAGCGTCATCAAAACTCATCTGCATGATATAAAAATTATTTTTATCAACCGTAAGTTGCAGTGCATTGAAGAGCCCTGTTTTCTGGCGCGGCGTCAGAACAAGGAGGTAATGTCCATCTTTATCCCGATAAGCGGGTTCGGCATATTTTATGTTAAAATCATCTCTCAATTTCCCCGCCCCGGAAAAAAAGTTAATTAATAGCTGCGACTGTAAAACATTGTCTGATTTCTGCGTATATGCGATTTTTTCCGACTTCAGGTAAAGCCATGCCTTTTCGCTGTTAATCACCAGTTTTTTCCCGACCGGTTTTGTGTATTCCCAGGACATATTCCTTGGGATTTTGAAAAATAGCCTGCCTGCTTCCCTTTCCGTTTTTTTTATCGATTGTACGGTTGTCTCCTGAACGAAATCGGCCTTAAGGTCTTCGGTTTTTTCATAAAACTGCTGGACCTTCTGCACGACATTTTCCAAAGGAGGAATCTCTCCGGAAAAAGCAAGGCCGGGCAAAAACAGAAATCCAAGAATCGCAAACAAAAATCCGGTTTTAATTGTCATAAAAATATTAGCCTTTGTGTACGAAAAATACCCGAAAAATCAGCAAAAAGATTCAGGCTTCTTTCTTGAGAGTTAATATCCTTTTCCATATTGCCCTTATAAGTGTTGGAGGTAAAGGAACCAACTTATAAGTGATTAATTATATTGAATTTTATTATTGCACAAACATTGTGCAATCCGGTGTAAAATTGCAACAATTACGTACTTACAGCGCTTATCAACATAGTTATCAACAGTCTTTTCCACAGTCTTGTGGAATACAAATCTAAATGCCTGTAAATGAGAGGATTCTATTGTTTTTTTCCTTTCTTTTTCTCTTTTCCATCCAGTATTTTTATCCGCCATTCAAAGGGGTCTTCCTTCATGCCATACTGAATCTGAAGAATCTCATTATACAGTTTTTCTGCCAGCGTTCCTGTTTTGCCGCCGTTGATTAAATATTCCTTTCCCCGGAAATGAACCTGGCCGACCGGCGAAATGATTGCCGCCGTACCGGAAGCAAAGGCTTCTTTAAGAGAACCTTTTAGAGAGGTTTGAATGACTTCGTCAATCGACACCGGCCTTTCCACAACCTTTATTCCAAGATGCTGCGCCAGCTTAATAACCGATTTTCTGGTAACACCGGGCAAGATCGATCCGGACAAGGGAGGTGTAACCAATTCATCACCGATCAGGAAAAAGACGTTGCTCGTTCCGACCTCTTCTACATATTTTTTTTCGGCGGCGTCCAGCCAGAGCACCTGGGTACAACCCATATTGGTCGCTATCCTTGAAGCATACAGACTCGCGGCATAATTACCGGCCGCTTTGACATTTCCGATTCCGCCGCGCACGGCGCGAACGTATTCCTCCGACACATACATCTTGGTGGGAGAAAATCCCTGCGGATAATAAGCGCCGACAGGACCGACCACGATGAAGAACAGATATTCCAAAGAGGGATGAACTCCCAGAGCCGCTTCCGTCGCGATCATGGTCGGGCGGATGTACATGGATGTTCCTTCGCCATGGGGAATCCAGTCTTTTTCCAGAATCACCAGCGCTTTCATCGCCTCCATAAACAGATTTTCATCCATTGGCGGCATACAAAGCCTCTCCGCCGACGCGTTCATCCTTTTGATGTTTTCAGAGGGACGAAAAAGGTAGATGGCATCGTCCTGTCCCCGATAAGCCTTTAACCCTTCAAAAATCTCCTGACCGTAATGAAGACACATGGCTGTCGGGTCCAATGCCAGTTTGCGGTAAGGTTCGATAACCGCATCATACCATCCCCTGCCTTCCTTGTATTTCACATTAAAAAAATGATCGGTAAAAATCTTGCCGAACCCGAGCTTGGATTCATCCCCGGGTTTTGCCTTTTTGTTCTTGAGCGGTGCTTCTTTAATTTTAATTTCCATAAATGCCTCTTTCACCAGGCTGCTGCCTTTCTTATAACATAAATTTACCGACGTCTGTCTGGTATTAAAAATAATTTCGCTTCGACATAGCACTAAATCAAGCTTCTATCAAGACTTCGGTACTGAATTGCCTCCGCCACATGGGAAGCGGTGATGGATGCGTTGTTTTCGAGATCGGCAATGGTACGCGAAACCTTCAATATTCTATTCACAGCGCGGGCGCTCAGTCCGAGTTTTTCGATGGCCATCTCGATGAGTTTGTGCGCCTCTTCATTGATCTGACAAAATTCACGAAGCTGCTTTTCCGTCATCCGGGCGTTGCATACCACTTCGTTGCCGCCGAAACGTTTTTTCTGCAAATCGCGCGCGTTATTGACGCGTGTCTTGACTTCCGCCGAAGACTCGCCGCGCTCTTTATCGGAAAGCGCCCTGTACTTCACGGAGGGCACTTCGATATGCAGATCGATTCTGTCCAGAAGCGGGCCGGAAATTTTGGCCTGATATTGACGTATTTGCTGAGGGCTGCAACGGCACGCGTGGACGCGATCACCGAAATATCCGCAGGGACACGGATTCATAGCCGCCACCAGCATGAATCTGGCCGGAAAAGACGCGGTAACCGAAGAGCGGGTAATGGTTATCGTTCCGTCTTCCAGCGGCTGGCGCAGAGCCTCCAGCGCATTTTTCTTGAACTCCGGCAACTCATCCAAAAAAAGTACGCCAAGGTGGGCAAGACTGATCTCGCCTGGTCGCGGCGTCTGGCCGCCTCCCACCAGACCGGCGTCGGAGATGGTATGATGCGGGGAACGGAAAGGCCGCACAGCCATCAAGGTATCCTCCTTGCTCAGGGAACCGGCCACGGAAAATACTTTTGTTACCTCAATCGCCTCGCCAAAGGAAAGATCCGGCAAAATGGTCGGCAGTCTTTTGGCCAGCATGCTTTTTCCGGAGCCCGGCGGACCGATCAAGAGCATATTATGCCCTCCCGCTGCCGCTATCTCCAGAGCCCTCTTGGCCTGCGTCTGTCCCTTGATCTCATTGAAATCCAGGTCGTATTGACTTGTTTTTTGAAATATTTTTTCCACATCCAGTGAAAGCGGTTCGATGTCTCTGCGTCCTTCCAGACATTCCACGACATCCGGCAACGTTTTCACGGGGATGACGTTAATCCCCTCCACCATGGCCGCTTCGGCGGCGTTTTCTATGGAAACATAGACAGACTTTATGCCGATTTCTTTGGCCTTAAGCGCCGCGGGAAGAACGCCGCTGACGCCTTTGATGCTGCCGTCCAAAGAAAGCTCTCCCATGAAAAAACAATTCTGCAACACTGTTTCTTTGATCAATTCTTCCGCGGCCAGAATACCTACGGCTATCGGAAGATCGAAACCGGTCCCCTCTTTTTTAATATCGGCAGGAGCAAGATTGACGGTGACGTGATTGCGGGGAAAGCGATAACCGGAATTTTTAATCGCCGCTTTTATCCGGTCTCTGCTTTCCTTGACGGAAGCGTCCGGCAGCCCCACGGTGGCAAATTGTGGCAAACCCGGAGAAGTATCTACCTCGACAGAGACCGGATACGATTCCATGCCGATAACGCTCATGCTGTTGACCTTAACGAACATAACGCCTCTTTTGTATTTTTGTAATACGATCTGACGCGATATATTGCCGTATTTATAACACCCAAAAGGATGCCCTCCGGCAGGCCGTTCTCACAAACACATGCCCACGGTCTTTTCAATCCATCCTGGTCGTTTAAAAATTTTGCATAGGTAGGATTATGATTGAAAATATATAATGACCGGTTCTCATTATATATTTT
>JASEHT010000118.1 GCA_030018675.1 Smithella sp. | reverse complement strand
TCATATTTTACTTTTTTGAATAACGTTTCCTCGTTTTGCTGTCGGGTTTATTCATTTCGCCGGTCGGCTGAAAATCAGGAACTTCAGGAAGTTCGGCAATTTCATTAACTTTTTCCATGGATTCCGAGAATGAAATCTCATCTCTCGTCAATATGTTGGAACGGTCGCTGATCCCGAAGCGCATCCGCAATACTTTTTCTTCGCGGGAGGTCAGTGTTGTCAGAATCTTGCGTGTCTGTTCAGCCAAATCTATATTGATCGTCGCTTCCGACGGAGATATCACCCGCTTGTCTTCGATAAAATCACCCAAATGGCTGTCTTCTTCCTCTCCGATAGGCGTTTCCAGAGAAATGGGTTCCTTGGCTATTTTCAGAACCTTTCGAACTTTTTCCAGCGGATATTCCATCTTGTTGGCAATTTCTTCAGGAGTCGGTTCTCTCCCGAGTTCCTGCACGAGATAACGGGAGGTCCTGATGAGTTTATTAATTGTCTCAATCATATGCACCGGAATTCTGATGGTCCGCGCCTGATCGGCAATGGCCCTGGTAATCGCCTGCCTGATCCACCAGGTGGCGTAAGTGGAGAACTTGTACCCGCGCTGATATTCAAACTTATCCACCGCCTTCATCAACCCGATGTTACCTTCCTGAATCAAATCGAGAAACTGCAACCCCCTGTTGGTGTACTTTTTGGCAATACTGACGACCAGGCGTAAATTTGCTTCCACCAGAGTCCTTTGAGCGATTTCCGCTTTCCTCTCGCCATCTTCAATGGTTTTAATAATCGTTTTCAGCGCCGCTGTCGGGATTTCAACCTCGCGCACGATTTGTTTTATTTTTTTCTGCGCCTCGTGCACCGCCGGCTTCATCTTTTTGAATGACTCGATGGAAACACGCGTTTCTTTCTCGACCTTCTTTTCTTCTTTCGGAGATTTTTTGATCTTCACCCAGTATTTTTCCATCTGCGCCAACGTCAAACCGGTTTCTTTTTTACACCGGGCAACCACACGTTCGGCCGTTTCTATTTCGTCAGCATCATTCCGCAAACGCGAGATAAAGCGATTGATTTGTTTCTTGCTGAAGCGAATTTTCCGGCAAAGCGTTACGATGCGCCGTGTGTTGAGCTCCAGTTGGGCAGTCAAATGATCTCTTTTTTTCTTGGGCAGGCCGGCTGATTTTAACTTGGTTCTTAAAAGCTTGTTCTTATCGTTAAAATCTTTAATTCTGGCAATCAGCTTAAGAATTCTTTCCTTATGCTCGTCTTCCTCCATAAAACCTTCTTCATCCTCTATGCTATCGACGACATTCTTACTCTTGATTTCACCGGACAGCAGTTTATCCCCGATGTTCAGGACCTCATCGATTGAAACGGACAGACGGAATATGGCCGACATGGTTTCACGAGCGCCTTCTTCTATTTTTTTGGCTATTTCCACCTCACCTTCGCGGCTTAAAAGGGAAACAGACCCCATTTCACGCAGATACATTTTTACCGGATCCCCGGTCTTCTCGGCGCTGGGCACAAGGGACAAAGCATCTTTAAGGCCGACATCGCCTATATCTTTCATTGACTTTTTCAGAGTCAGTTTTTCTCCCTGTTCGGTGTCAATAATATCGATGTTTTTTTCCCCAAAGAGCGTAATAATATCATCCAGTTGTTCCGCTGACGTTACATCCGGCAGCAAAGCGTCATTCACGTCGTCATACGTCAGAAAACCCTTTTCTTCACCGAGTGTGATCAACTTGTTCACTTCATCAGATTGTATTGCTTTCGCCATTTGGCAACTCCTTAAAGTTTTTTTATCTTCAACGTTTAATGTAATTCCTTTTCCCTGATCATCACTTTCTGTTTTTCATGGAGAAGCTGATTCATCAGATCTTCATTACCGTTTTCCTGAGCCTTGCTCAATTTTATTTTAATTTGACGGTGCTGCTCGCGATACCATTTTCTTTTAATCTGTTTCACGTTGTCTGCAAATATCTTCTCCAGCATAACATCGGCGGCAGGTAATTCTTTTATCATGTGTTGATATAATCTTTCCCGCAGAGCCGTATGCTCGCCGTCCGACAAGACCAGCGCGACATCGACGAACCCCAACAGTTTATACGCATCGATAATCTTATTCCCCAGATTTCGTATTTCTGGCTGTAAAACATAATCAAGTATCTGCTCGTTTTCCACCTGCATGATTTTTTGAGGATACTCCAGCATCAGTTGAATCAGATTCAGTTCGACCACATCATGATGAACGTTAGCCGGCGGACTTGTTTTGCCGGGCCGCACCTCATGTTTAGTTTCGTTCCCGTACGCTTCCCTGATCAGCAAGGCTTCATTGAGACCCGTTTTTTCCGCTATGCGTTTGATAAAGAGATCTTTTTCCTTTCGATCGCTGATTTTAGAAAGAAATCCCATAGCGGTTCTTATCATATCTCGCTTATCTTCGAAAGTACTGCCTCCGCCTAAAACATTCTCGATGTAATAATCGCTCAACGGCTGCGCCTTGGCAATCAATGCTTCCATGTTATCTTTGCCGAATTTTCGCACATAATCATCCGGGTCGAATGCTTCCGGAAGAATCAACGCCCGCGCTCTCATTTCCGTACTTAAAAATAATTCCAGACTGCGGTCAAGCGCTTTTTTCCCGGCTTCGTCCGGATCGAACAGCGCGACAACGTCCACGGTATAGCGGCGCAGGAGGTCCAGATGCTCCCGGGTCAGCGCGGTGCCCAGTGTGGCGACGACATTACAAATACCCGCACTCCAAAGAGAAATTAAATCGAAATAACCCTCCACAATCAGGGCAAAGCCTTTTTTCCGTATTTCCTCTTTTGATTTATTCAGGCCGTAGAGGTTTTTGCCCTTGATGTAAACGGGAGACTCCGGTGAATTCAGGTATTTAGGCTCGCCTTTATCCAGAATTCTGCCTCCGAAGGCCACCATTTCATCAAATACATTTTCGATGGGAAAAATAAGACGTCCCCTGAATCTGTCATAGAAACTTCCCTCTTTCCCGGGGATGACCAGTCCGGCCTGTTCAGCCAATTTGACCGACAACCCGTTTTTTTCAATATGGTCCGTCAAAGAACGCCACGTATCCGGCGCATACCCCAAACGGAAATGTTTAATGATATCATCTGCAATGCCCCTCTCCTGCAGATATTTTCGGGCAGGAGCGCCGGAAGCGGAAGAAAGATTGCGTGAAAAGTGTTGCGCCGCTTTGGAATTTAAACTGACGATGTTTTCTTTCAGCAAATCCTTTTGCCTGGCTTCCCTTCCGGAGTAAACCGGAGGCAGAACAACGCCCGTTTTTGCCGCCAGATCTTTAATGGCTTCCGGGAAGGTTTTGTCGGCGATTTTCATCAAAAAAGTAATCGCATTGCCGCCCTCGCCGCAGCCGAAACAGTAGAATATCTGCTTATCCCGGTTCACCGTGAAAGATGCGGTCTTTTCCTGATGAAACGGGCACAATCCGATAAAATTTCTTCCTGCTTTTTTTAACGTGAGATATTCGGAAACAAGATCAACGATATCCACTCTGTTTCTGATTTCTTCAATCTTGCTATTGTCAACGTACACTGGTTATCCCGCCTGATGGATTAATTGAATAAAGCCGCGGCCTCTTATTCGGATAAAAACGCCTTCACTTTTTCGCCGACAAGTTTGCCGTCGGCCATTCCCGCCAGCTTGGGCATTAACAGTTTCATGACCTTGCCCATATCCTTGATGGAAACAGCGCCCGCCTCCGCGATAGTTTTTTTGATCAGGGCGTCCACATCATTTTCTGACATTTGAGCGGGCATGAATTCCTGAATCACTTTCAATTCCGCCTCTTCCTGATCGACCAGATCGGTTCTACCGCCCCGGGCAAACTGCTCAATGGAATCCTTTCTCTGTTTGATCATGGACGAAAGCACCTGCAGAATTTCGCCTTCGTTCAACGGTCGCAGCAGGCTGATTTCCTTGTTATGTAATGACGTTTTGATCATACGGATCGCCGACAGCCTGATTTTGTCCTTTGATTTCGCGGCCAAAATCATTTCCTCATTTAACTTATTGTTTATTTCCATATCGATTCACCTTTATATTCAAAATTAACCTAATTGATCCTGAAGTTTCCGGCCTCCGAGAACGTGAACATGCAGATGAAAGACCACCTGTCCGCCCTCGGCGTTGCAATTTATCACGGTGCGGAAACCGCTTTGGTCAATTCCTTTCATCTTCGCCACTTTTTGCGCGGCGGCAACCAGATGATTCATGAGGTCCGACGTTTGGGTCTCCACATCCATGATAGTGGAAATGTGATGTTTGGGAATGATAACCACATGTACCGGAGCCATCGGGTGAATATCATCAAAGGCCAGAATCTTGTCGTCCTCATAGACGCGGCTGCAGGGTATTGTCCCGCCGACAATTTTGCAGAAAACACAATCCGACATCAATATTTCCTCCCTTTGTTTTTAACGTCATCCCGTCTTCGTTTTTTGAATCGCTTCTTCCAGATCAATAGCGCCCGTGTAGAGGGCTCGCCCTGTAATGACGCCGTAGATATCACAATCCTTCACGGCAAGAAGTTTTTCGATATCTGCGATCGTTGCGACGCCGCCGGATGCAATGACCGGAACATTGACGGACATCGCCATTTCCCGTGTCGCCTCAATATTAACGCCTGTACTCATACCATCGCGCTCGATATCCGTATAAACAATGGCTTTAATTCCGTAATTTTCATAATGTCTGGCCAGATCAATAGCCCGTTTTTCCGTCGTTTCCGTCCAGCCGCGAACGGCTACCCTGCCTTTTAAAGCATCAATTCCGATAATAATTCTGCCGGGAAACGCTGAACAGGCCGACTGAACAATGTCTTCATTCTGCAGCGCCGTCGTTCCCAGAATAACGCTCGACACGCCATGATTCAAATAAAATTCAATGGTTTTTATATCCCTGATGCCTCCGCCGATCTGAACCGGAACGTCAACATTTCCGGCAATATCAAGAACGATATTCGCGTTGCGGGGCAAACCGGCGACGGAACCATCGAGATCGACCACATGAATCAACTCCGCTCCTTTCTGCATCCATGCCACAGCCATCTCCACCGGGTTATCTCCGTATGTTGTGACTCGATTAAAATCACCCTGGGCCAGACGGACGCACTTTCCATCTTTAATGTCAATCGCAGGAATAATGATCAAATGATTCAACCTCAATACAGAATTGTCAGAAGCTATTTAATAAAAAATAAAAAGTTTCCCTATCCCAAATTTTTACAGTTTTTATCTTTTGTTAACTAAAGCCAACAAACAGACAGGATAACGTGACGTACCTTAATTGCGAAAAAATATTTAACGCTGGAAATCCGGAAATGTTTTGAAAACCTCATCCATGCCCTGCTCGGCCAACTGACGAACGGTAAGCCATTTCGCTCCGCCTCTGAAAAACGAAGATATTTGAAAAACATCCTCCATCAGAGATTTCTGCGTTTTATCAAAAAATCCGCGCCAGATGATGCTGCCGTCAGCGGCGTTCATCAAATGAATTTCAAAAATCACGGATGCCGGACGCTCGGATGAATATTTATAACCGACCCTCT
This sequence comes from Smithella sp., assembly GCA_030018675.1. Taxonomy (GTDB): domain Bacteria; phylum Desulfobacterota; class Syntrophia; order Syntrophales; family Smithellaceae; genus Smithella. The sequence continues at coordinate 1,762 of JASEHT010000118.1, read as the reverse complement.
CCACATAGCGGTACACATAGCCTGCCGCTACAAAATCAGCCCCCACTTCATCGCCCACCCGTTTCATATCCTGGGCAAGGGGCCCTTTAAATTTCTCGGCGGAAATTCTTTTATAAACGCTCTGGACTTTTTCGGAAGGAATGATTTCTATTCCCTTAAGCCTGTTCAACCTGTCCAGGAAAATTTCTTCAACGACGGCTGCGTCCCCTTCCTGCACCTTGCCGCTGGACGAACCTACGCCGCAGATGGGGCAGAACACGGTGTTTCCCGATGTTTCCGCGGCGCTGAAAGCTTCAAAAGAGACCACCGCTACACGTTTCATAAGACCCGGTGCAGCCGGATTTTCCTCATCGGCCTGCGCCGGAACCGACAAAAACAGAAAAACAAAACCGAAACACGCAACCCAAAAACTTAATTTTTTCCAATCATTTCTCGTCAAAGCCCTACCCCTTTTTTACAATTTTCCTTTGGTGGAAAGAACCCCTTTAATTTTCTCATTCACATCCACCGCATTTCTAAAAGCGCGTGCGAAAGCTTTGAATATGGTTTCGACAATATGATGAGCATTATCCCCATAGAGAAAATTAATGTGCAGCGTTATTCCACTGTTGTCCGTAAATGCCTTAAAAAACTCTTTAACCAGCGCGGAATCAAAACCGCCTATTTTTCTTCTTCCGCGTTTAACGTTATAGGTCAGATGGGGACGGCCGGAAATATCCATATCCACCCGGCACAGACATTCATCCATCGGAACGCAAGCGGACCCGTAACGGTTAATTCCTTTTTTAGCGCCGAGCGCCTTGGCCACGGCTTGCCCCAGACAGATGCCCAGATCTTCGATCAAATGATGATCATCGATGTGCGTGTCACCTTTGCCCCGCACCACGAGTTTGAGGAAACCGTGCCGGGCGAAAAGCTCCAGCATGTGGTTGAAGAAAGGAATCGTCGTATCGATCCTGCTCCCTGCGGTTTTATCCAGATCGATGTCCACCACGATGTCGGTCTCTGTCGTTTTCCGTGTAATTTTCGCTCTTCTGGCCATGATTACCTGCTCTGCTAAATCACTTTATTTAAGGGATATTCGATGATTCCCTGCGCGCCTGCTTCCAAAAGAGCGGGGATCAAATCCCGCATCGCTTTCGCGTCCACAATGGATTCTATGGCGAACCATTTATCGGAAGACAGGCTCGAAATCGTCGGGGCCTTCAGCGACGGCAACAACGCCATCACGTTGTCCAGATTATTTTTCGCAACATTCAGTTTCAGTCCCACCTTGCCCATGGCCTGCAATGAACCGGTGAGCATTGTACTGATTTGCTGAATTTTCTTCCGCTTCCAGGTGTTTTTCCAGGCAGCGCGATTGGCGATCAACTGCGTGTTGGTTTTCATCAATTCATGGATAATCCGCAGGTTGTTGGCCTTAATCGTCGAACCGGTCTCCGTGACTTCCACGACAGCGTCCACCAGGCCTTCAACCACTTTCGCCTCAGTCGCTCCCCAGGAAAATTCGACATTCACATTGATATTTCTTTCCGAAAAATATTTTTTCGTAAAATTCACCAGTTCTGTTGATATTCTTTTGCCTTCCATATCTTCGATTGATTTGTACGGCGCATCATCACGGACAACCAGAACCCAGCGCGCTTTCTGCGTGGACACCTTGGAATAAATGAGATCCTGAACAACCACCACGTCCGATTCATTTTCCATTATCCAATCAATTCCCGTCAGGCCCAGATCCAGGGTTCCATCTTCCACATAA
>JASEHT010000117.1 GCA_030018675.1 Smithella sp. | reverse complement strand
CACCGTTTCCCGCAACAAGCGAGCTCTTTCACGGGAAAAATGTTTATATTCCACAATCCGTGTAAAGGGGACCTCTTCATCGGCATAATTCATAATACTGACACCTTGATAATCATTCAGCTCCAATTTTTCGATTTCAAAACGGCAGGACCTCCATCGCAGTTTTCCGAAACGATAATTGAAATACCTGTCAACGGGTCCGGTATAAACTATTGTCTTCGCAATAGACTGCCAGTAATCCCTCCGGGTAAAAAAGTCTGTTTTCAGCTCCAACGGAATATCGTTAAACAATTTTTCGAAGATCGGCGTGTAACCGCTCACGGGCATTCCCTGATAAGGATCATTGTAATACAAATCATTTTGTGAGGTTCTTACCGGAAGTCTTGTGATGACGTCGGCGGGAAGCTCTCGGGGATTACAACCCCATTGTTTGGCTGTGTAACCCTTGATGAATTTTTCGTAAAGCTCACGACCGACGAGACTGATTGCTTTTTCTTCAAGGTTCTTGGGTGAGGCAATGGAGGACACTTTGGTTTTCATGAATGCCGCGGCTTCTTCTTCGTTTAATTTCAGATTAAAAAACTGATTAATGGTTGCCAGGTTGATGGGCAGAGAATAAATCTCTCCACCGGCGGTCGTGCGTACCCGGTGCTGATAATGATTAAATTCAGCAAAAGAATTTATATACTCCCATATCTTTTTATCCGACGTATGGAAAATGTGAGGCCCGTATTGATGGACGTTGATGCCTGTCTCCGCATGGTCATAGGAAAAACAGTTGCCGCCGACATGGTCGCGCTTTTCGATGACCAAAACACTTTTTCCGGCCTTTTTAACTTCGTGCGCGAAAACAGCGCCGAAAAAACCGGCTCCAACCACAACATAATCGTACATTTGATGAAAACACTTTCTTCTGCTGACGGATATGCAAAAAGTAATTTTTGAAGCTTTGAATGAAGTATATGAACAAGAACAAAAGGTGTCAAAGGAATATTTCTCGTAAAAAGGATAAAATTCAAACGGCTTTTATGCAATCATCCAATAATCACGGGTACTATTGTATCCTCCGCTGCGCGGGATTGTTCGACTTACAAATTTCAATACACTTCGTTTTTGAAATTTGAGTCTCACAATAAATATTTGATTTTCGTAAGACATTGGCGTAGATACCAAATCATTAAATCATGGTACTTTTTTAAGCAATGCTGGAAAAACTAATAAACACAAAACATGTTTGCCCCTGCTGGCTGTGTTATACGTTTGATAATCCTCTGCGTAAAATCTTTCACGATCCGGTTGAAATTCTCAGCCCCTACGTTCACCAGGGCAATACAGCCATTGATATCGGACCCGGCATGGGTTATTTTACCATACCCTTGGCCGAACTTGTTGGACCAGCAGGCCGCGTCACCGCCATCGACATTCAGCAAAAAATGCTTTCCGCGCTAATGAATCGAGCGCAAAACAAAGGCGTTGCCGATAGAATCAAAACTCATCTGGCCGGTACGGATTCAATTGGATTTAATGAAAAAGCAGATTTTATCCTGGCTTTCTGGATGGCGCACGAGGTTCCCGATGAGCAGAAATTTTTTTCAGAAATCAGCGATCTGATGAAACCGGATGGGCTTTTTCTTCTCGTTGAACCGCTCCTGCATGTGTCCAGGAAAAATTTTGCGCGTACGGTAGAGACGGCAAAATCAGTGGGATTCGTAATCAAGGAATCTCCCGAAATCCGCATGAGCCAAAGCGCTCTTTTCACTCTCGGTAAAAAAGGCTGTCGGTAAAGAATCGGGCCTTCAGAATTCCTTCAGCCCATTCTCCCTCGGGGGTTGAATCCCACACAATGCCGCCGCCGATGCCCATTTCCCCCTTGCCATTGTCGCGGTTGATCAGGGCGGTGCGTATCGGAATATTGAAAAACAAATCTTTATCAGGGGTTACATAACCGATGGCCCCTGTGTAAATGTTGCGCGGCTCTTGTTCGAGTTCGTGAATGACCTCCATCGAGCGAATTTTTGGCGCGCCGGTTACCGAACCCGACGGGAACAGACTTTTGAATAAATCGTACAAAGGCAGATCCGCTTCGACATCGGCGGCAACCGTCGAAGTCATTTGAAACAGCGTTTTATACGGCGTCACTTCCCAGAGGCGGGGCACATGAATATTTTTCCCGATTCTTCCCAAATCATTACGAAGCAAGTCGGTGATCATCACGTTCTCGGCCCGATTTTTTTCATCGTGATAAAATTTGTATCTGGCCGCCATATCGCTAAAAAAGTTTTTCCCTCGTGGCCAGGTTCCTTTCATGGGCTTGGATAGAATCGACCTTCCCCGTTTGTGCAAGAATAACTCCGGAGAAAGAGACGCGATGCTGTGCTGAGCGGTTTCGATAAACGCGGCATACGGAACAGGCTGAATATCAAACAGTTTTTTATATAAATCAAACGCGTCTCCTTCGAAATCAAAGAGAATTTTCAAACAATACGTGATTTGATAAACGTCCCCCGCTTTTAAATACGAATGAATGGTTTGTATGTGATCGAAATATTTTTCCCGGGAAATATTCAGGCGATGATTTGTTATTTTATGCGAACCGTCACGGGCTGATATGAGACTTTTCCTCGGTTGAGGCTTGTCATAACATCCGATGCATAAGAGGGGAAAACCGTTTAGCTCATAAGGCGAAAATTTTTCTTCAAACGCGTAACCCAATTCATAAGAAAAAAATCCGGCAATATATAAGCCCTGAGCCAGCGCCTCTTCAATCTTATCAAAGCATAAGGAAACATCAGTAAAAGACGAGCATTTTATGATGGTAACCGGATTATCGAAGGACAGTGATTTATTTTCAAAATTAATGAGAATATGCATCCGGCATCTCCTTGAAGACCTGGATGCCGTATTAACTGGCTAGAGCATGATCTATGAGTGATTATTTTTCTAAGTTATCTATCTTCGACGCGCAATATATGCAAAACGATTTATCATGTCAACTTAATATCCATTTTTTCATGTAGAAAAGACTGTAATATTTTGTCCCGAAATATGATAAGATTTTAAATAAAAGTTGAAGTCTGTTGCGGAGATATAATGATTGATTACATGAAGAAGCACGAGAAGTACATCAACGAGATGCTCAATAAAAATCTCAATAATGAAGAATTAAAAGAATTGCTTCTTTATCACGATAAACAAATCAGATGGATGCAGCACGAAAGACTGGCGCATCTGATCGTCATGCTTTTCGTCTGTTTTTCTACGTTGCTTATTTTCGGATTCACGCTGATAAAAGCTTCCATGCCTGTTCTGCTTCTTGCTGTGATTTTTCTGATTTTATCTGTAGCCTATCTTATCCATTATTTCCGGCTGGAAAACCGTGTGCAGAAATGGTACGGGATTTCCAATCAAATCAGACAGCGGTTATAATTTCAGCAATCGTTTTATTCGTGAATCTCCAATTCCGAAAGCGAAGCGCAGCGGAATGGGTAAGTTGAATCCCGACTTTGTCGGGACCAAGCGGAGGGTATAATACCCAACAACTTGCCGCGGAACCTGTTCCTAACGCTTGATTTGGAGTTTCATTCCCGTGATTTTTTAAAATATATTCTTCACCCGTTCAATATCAGCTTTAGCCTCGGAAACGATTCTCTCGATTAGCTCCTTACAGGTGGGGATATCTTTTACCAGACCGACGGACTGTCCCATCATCATGGGCGCATCATCAACATTGCCGGATTCCCACGCCGCCTTCACTCTATTGCCGGCGATAAGCGGAATAAGATTTTCCAAACCACCGCCCTTGGCTTCCACAGCCAGAACATCTTCCACAAGCTTGTTTTTTATGGCCCGTCCCTGCAAGCCAATGGATTTGCAGATCAGCGCGGTTTCATGTTCCTGCCGCTTGATGATTTCCTGTTTAATGTTGTCGTGCACCTCGCATTCCTTTGTGGCTACGAAGCGTGTCGCCATCATAATACCCTGAGCGCCAAGAGCCAGCGCAGCCGCAAAGGTTCGCCCATCGGCAACGCCGCCGACCGTCACGACAGGAATTTTGACGTTTTCAACAATGCGCGGTGTGAGAACCATTGTAGTCACATCATCGTTGAGCGGATGTCCGCCTTCCTCAATACCAGCCGCATATATTCCGTCGTAACCGACTTTTTCCGCGTGCACGGCGTGACGCACAGAACCGACTTTGTGAAAGAGCTTTACTCCCGCTTTCTTAAGATTATCTATAAAATCCTGCCCCACTACTTTATCCAGAGGTGTACCGGATATTTCCAAACCTGCCACCTGTTCTTCGGCACAAACGCGCAAATACATTTTGTGATGTTCCGCCGTAATATGCACGGAAGGAAGAATGGTAACGTTCACCATAAAGGGTTTGTCGGTTAGCTTTCTGGTTTCCCTGATGGCGGCACGGAATTCTTCTTCCGTCGGATAGTTTCCAGCGGTCAGATTGCCGAGTCCACCTGCGTTAGATACCGCGGCACAAAGCACCGGTTTGCAAAGCCACATCATCGCGCCGCAGATGATAGGATATTTCACGCCAAACATTTCGGTAATTTCTGTTTTCATTTTAATCGACCTCTTTTCTTTTGATTCGTTTAGACTATCCTTCAACAACCAGTGAATTAATTTTCGCCGTGGACGGCATGACATCAGCGTCCAGCACTTTAATGATATCCCCGTAAAGTCTTTTCTTCATTTCGCCGAAAATTCCGCGTTTTTTCTGAAAAGTTTTTGCAAAAGTAATCGCAGTGGACATCAACTCGTCCTGATTTCCGCACGCTTTGACGATAATGTGATGCTGCTCCAGTTCAGGAGCGGTGTAACGATTGCCTGTCAGCTGCATTTCGGATAATTTGTACAGAGGAATAGCCTTTTTCACAAACGCGTTCATTCCCAGCCGGAAAGGAATGCCAATGTTCACTTCGGGAAAGCAGAAGAAACCCCGATCCGAGCGCATAAAACGAAAATCGCAGGCACAGGCCAATATCGAGCCGTTTCCAAATGCGTGACCGTTAATCGCGGCAATAACCGGCAACGGATAAAGGAGAAGCTTTTTAAATACCTTGTCCATCTCGTTAATAAAATCAATCACCGGCTGATGATCGTTTTCCTGCATTTTCCCCATGATCCACGGGACATCGATGCCTTGAGAAAAATTTTTCTCATCGCTGGACGTAATGATTAAAGAACTGACTGATTGATCGGCTTCTATCTCGGCGAGAAAACCGCTTAAGGTCTTTGAAAAATCCAGGTTGTGCCTGTTTTCACCGTTGGTCATTGTTATGATGGCGACGGCCTCGTCCTTTTTCCAATTCATGATAGACATGTGATCCTGTTTCCTTTCATTTTCAAAATATCTTCCGGCGAATCAAATCGCTGATGTTCAGTGATTGCGTCCGCCGAAAAGCAGTTTATTGCTATATTAAAAACTTAAAATAGGCAAATGTTAAGTTTAAATAGATGGAGAAAGCGAAGAACTGACGGGACAAAATAAACAATAATATTTCTTATGATAAAAGTGTCTCAAAAATCAGTGACTCAAGACACGTCAAAACCAGCTATTTTTTTCAAAACACTCTTTAGTGCTAAAGTACTCTATATAAAATTATTGCAACAATCATAGCCAAGATAATCAACATGATATAATTAAATTTTCTTCTTTCCTTAATTTTTGCCACAATTAACCTCCTGAAATCGGCGCTAATGTTATCAATGCGCAATATATTAAATTCTATAGGATCCTTATAATGATCAATTCAGCGAGCATAACTAACAATATAACCAGAACGATGTAATTAAATTTTCTTCTTTCTTTAATTCTCGCCATTAATTTGCCCTCCATGATAATTTTCTGTCTCAGCAAACTCCCGGTGCTTTTTGTGTCCTGACCAGACAAAACAACTGCGCCACGACCGCCTTGTCAATATCGAAAGATACACCAATCCGTCAAAATAGTTCAGGGGTTGGGCAACGTTATAAAAAGTTATTTTTAATGTCAAGGAAATAATCAGGCAGGTTTTTCTTTCAATGGCACTGACAATATCAGCTAGTCGCTGAGCATTGTTTAAATAAATTTCAGCTTGAATGGAATTTATTTGTTCCTCTTACAAATCGAACATAATTTTTTTACAGCCTTGAATTTTTCAAGATAACATATTAGGTTACATAAAAGAGGTCATTACAGACGATACTTAATTATTTAATAACATTAATGTTTTCTTGTTACTGGAAACAGACACAGACGGAGGTACAGGAAAATGGCGCTGAAAACCGCTGAACAATATGAAGAAAGCCTGCGGAAATTAAACTTAAAGGTTTACCTGCTGGGAGAACTGGTAAAAAACCCGGTGGATAACCCGATCATCCGACCGTCCATGAATTCCGTCAAAATGACGTATACTCTGGCGCATGAACCTGAACATGAAGATCTGATGACGGCAAAATCGCATCTGACCGGAGAGAAAATAAACCGCTTCTGTCATCTGCATCAGAGCACCGAAGACCTGATTAAAAAAGTAAAAATGCAGCGTCTGCTGGGACAGAAGACGGCTTCGTGTTTTCAACGCTGTGTGGGAATGGATGCCATTAATGCCGTGGACAGCGTCACGTTTGAAATGGATAAGAAGCTCGGCACCGAATATCATGAGCGGTTTGCTAAATTCCTCAAGATGATGCAGGAGCAGGATTTGGTCGTCGATGGCGCCATGACGGATCCCAAGGGCGACCGTAGTTTACCGCCGAGCAAACAGGCCGACCCGGATCTATACACCCGAATCGTGGAAAAAAGAAAAGACGGCATTGTTGTGCGCGGAGCCAAGGCGCATCAGACCGGAGCGATCAATTCGCACTGGATTCTGGTGATGCCAACCATCGCCATGACCAAAGATGACGCCGATTACGCGATATCTTTCGCCGCGCCCGCCGACGCGGAAGGCATTTCCTACATCTATGGAAGACAGTCCTGCGACACGCGCAAACTCGAAGGCGGACAGATTGATGTCGGCAATCATCAATTTGGAGGTCATGAAGCGTTGATGGTTTTTGATAATTTATTCGTCCCATGGGAAAATGTTTTCATGTGCGGCGAATACGATTTCAGCGGCCTGCTGGTGGAACGCTTTGCCGGTTATCACCGTCAGAGTTATGGCGGATGCAAGGTCGGCGTGGGCGACGTGCTCATCGGTGCGGCGGCGCTGGCTGCCGATTACAACGGCGCGGCCAAGGCCTCGCATATCAAAGACAAACTGATTGAAATGATCCACCTCAACGAAACCCTTTTCTCTTGCGGTATCGCCTGCTCGGCACAGGGTCACAAAACCGCTTCCGGAACCTACTTGATTGATTT
>JASEHT010000116.1 GCA_030018675.1 Smithella sp. | reverse complement strand
CGCGGTTTTATGAAGGGTTTCATGAAACTCGTGCCAACCCGGCAAGTTGAGACGAGTAAAATCCTGCGTTCCAGTTTCTTGGCCTTGGGCGGATTGGTAATCAGTCTGAAGAACAAAAGCTGGCTAAAGGAACTCTAAAAGCACTTCAATAAGGAGATTGATATGACGAAGAAATATTATGGCGGATGCGATGTCGGTTCTACAACCGGCAAGGCGGTAATACTCGATGAAAACGGCAATATAGTTGCCAGCGTGATCGTTCCCAGCGAAATTGATCCGGAAGAAACATCGGTTAAAGCTCTGGAGGCGGCTTGTGCAAAAGTTGATGATCTGGCGAGTTACAAAGACCTCGCCTATCTGGTGGGAACAGGCTACGGCCGCAATGAGGTGGCCTTTGCCAATGAAAATATTTCCGAGATCAGCTGCCACGCATTGGGCACATTTTCCTGTGCCCCGGACGTCAAAACCATTGTTGATATCGGCGGGCAGGACGTGAAAACGATTTCCTTAAACGGAGACGGCTCGGTGCTGGAGTTTGCCATGAACGACAAGTGCGCTGCGGGCACCGGACGATTCTTCGAGGCCATGAGCCGCATCTTTCGGATGGATCTTGATGAATTCTCATCTCTCTCTTTGAAAGCCAACAAGATTATCCCGGTGACGGCCCAGTGCAGTGTTTTTGCCGAGAGCGAGGTTATCAGTTTGCTGGCCCGCCGCAACCCGCCTGAAGAAATTGCCGCCGGTATCCAGACGGCTGTATCCAAACGCTGCTTCACGTTGCTTAAACGTATCGGTATGCAACCTCTCGTGACCGTAACCGGGGGATGCGCCAAAAGCAAGGGGCTGATTAAAGCGCTAACCAAAACGATTGGCATGGAAGTAACCCCTTTGCCTGTGGACCCGCAGATCATCGGAGCGCTCGGCGCAGCGGTTTTTGCCCGACGTCGTTAATAAAAAAGCTTGCGGTTAATGAATCTCCCCGCAGCAAGCTGCGGGGAATTGCAAGTTAAATTTTTCAGGAAGATCAGTTTAACGACGAAAAAAAGATGTGTTTGATTGCAGCAGGGTGCGTTGGGGGATCTCTGACCGCCAAAGCATGCGGACGATCTTTGACATCGGCAGGACGGAATCAATATGCGCATTACTTATGCGTGGCATGCAGGATGTAGTCGTTCTGAATAATTTTCTGCCTTACCATCTGGCGGTTCGCGGATAATATTTCACGATACTTTTCGGCAATGGAATTCGCGCCCGTTATGGTTCCCTTGGCATAATCGCTCAGGAGAGACATCTTCATTTCAATAAAATCTTTCAGTTCCTGCTCGCTGAGGGCATGAACGAATATTGCGATAATTTTTTTTCTCATCGGACGGGAAGAATTGGACATTAAAAAAATGATGGTGTTGTTGCAGACATCCACCACGAGGTCCTGCTGCTTGATTTCCAATTCAATTATTTTCGCCCTGTCATTCATGCTCGCGTATTCCTCTTCCAGAAGATTACGCAGGATTTTTACATCTTTCAACGTAAGGCGATGAAATGCGAGTTTCAGCATTTCCGGGAAAAACATCATCCAATATTCCCATACCTCGTCGATGAGGCATTCATCGATTACATAATCTTCGATGTTTGCTTCATCCTGGGTAAATAACAGGCTCAAAAAGTCGATTCCGGCGTGCTTCACATAGTCTTTGACATAGATGCCGTCGCCCTGCTTAATGAGCAAAAGATTCATCGCCTCCAATCGTTTTAAGGCAATGCGCAATGAACTTAAATCTATATGTAATTGTTTTGACAATTCTTTCGCCGACGGCAATTTGGTTCCCGGCTTTAATTTTTTGGTGAAAATATCCTTCATGAGAATACGTACAGCTTTTTCCGGCACTTGTTGATTAGACATTTTTTTCACCTTCAAATTAGAATATATTGAATTGTCAGGATTATAATCAATTATAGACATCTTGTCAAACAGTTATTTAATTATCATAATTGATATACAAAATACTTGACATTGTGTAGCTACTTAGAGTACGTGATAAACAAATAAAGGTGCTCCTGAGGATAACATACCGTTCGTCCTTTTGGGAGCATGAAAATTCTGAAACAGCAAACCAAGGAATGCCATGATTGCAGCGGGATGCGATGTCGGTTCTCTTACCGCCAAGGCCTACATCATGACTGAAAAAGGCCCACTGGCCTCTGAAATCATCCGGGTGAAATCGACAAACATCAACTCGGCCAACGAAGTCATGGAACAAGCCCTGGCCTCGGCCCGTCTTCGTTTTTCCGATTTGGATTGCTGCTGCAGCACCGGCTACGGTCGTTATGAAATTCCCTTCGCCAGGATGAACATGAGCGAGATATCCTGTCACGGTCTGGGAGCCTTTCACGCGGATCCCAGCATTCGCACGGTCATCGATATCGGCGGACAGGACTGCAAGGTCATTCTGATTGACGCAAACGGCAATATCCGTGATTTTATCATGAACGACAAATGCGCCGCCGGCACGGGACGGTCGCTGGAAATTCTGGCCAGGACCATCGGCGTTAAACTTGAAGAGCTTGGGAATCTGGCTGTCAAATCCAAAAAACCGATCAACATTACCAACAAATGCAGCATCTTCATGGAATTGGAGGTGCTCAACCATCTCTATACCCGGAAGAGGCTCAAGCATATCGCGTGCGGCATTGCCGACGCGGTGGCCAAACGGGTGGCCGCTCTGGTCAAAGCCATCGATATCGAAGATAATATCTGCATCACCGGCGGGGTTTCCAAAAATCCCGGTGTAGTGAGGCAACTGGCGTATCACATGAACAAATCCTTTAAATCTCTTCCCGTGGATCCGCAGATTATCGGCGCGCTGGGCGCCGCCTGTTACGCGATGCAGGCCATCAAGACAGGAGGGCCATCATGATCACGGCCGGTATTGATGTCGGAACCCGCTTCATCAAGGTTGGCGTAACCGACGGCGAGAGCCTTCGCGGATATGCCTGCGCGGAAATGGGACCCCATTTCGACGCCATTATCCGTTCTCTTTTAAAGGAAGCCCGGTTGCAGGCCGGAGCCGGAAGATGGGACATAAAAAAAATTATTGCCACCGGTTTCGGCGGTCATCTGGTGAAAAAAGCCGCCTTCACCTTGGGAGACGCCGCCTGTACGGCAAAAGCCGCCTTTTTTCTCGATCGTGACATCAGAACCGTCGTGGACATGGGGGGGCTTTTCATTACCGTTGCGACGCTTGATCAGAATGGTTTTCTGGAAACGACGCATATCAACGAAAGATGCGCTGCCGGCAGCGGCAAATTTCTGGAAACGGTGGCCGAGGCCGTGGGTGTGCCCTTTGACAAGATTTCTTCACTGGCCTCATTTTCCACGGACCCTTACTCCTTCTCCAGCAACTGCGCGGTCTTTGCCGAAAGCGAAATTATCTCCCAGGTCAATGCCGGAATGAAGTCGGGCGATGTTCTGGCCGGTGTCATCAAAGCCGTGGCTTCCAAAGCCGCCTCTCTTATCGACGGTGCGGGAGCACAGGATGGCATCGCCCTGATCGGAGGCATGTCCAAAATTCCGGCGGTCCGTGAGAAACTTTCCGAGCTGACCGGCAGAAAAATGCTGGCGTTGTCTATTGATGCGCAGTCGGTCGCCGCTTTCGGCGCCGCGCTGCTCGCGCAAGGAAGAATAAACCGCGACGGTCTGACTGTCCCGGAAAAAAGAAATTAAAACAAGGCATGTCCAACATGCTTTAATATGAACAGCAGGAGTAAATTATGAGAGATGTATATGTTATTGCGGCCCACACCATCAAGTTCGGCAAGTATCTCGAAAAGACGATAACCGATCTGTCGGCCATGACGGTGTTGCCGTGCCTGAAAGAGGCGGGATTGGATAAAAAAGATATTCAGGCGCTCTGGTTTTCCAATTCGGCCTGGGGGGAATACAAAAGACAGGTCTGTATCCGCGGTCAGGTCGCCCTCCGCCCTTTGGGAATAGATGCCATCCCGATCACGAATCTGGAAAACGCCTGTGCCGGCGGTTCGACCGCCTTTCATCACGCCTGGATGGGTGTTGCCAGCGGTTTGTATGACATCACGATGGCCTTGGGAGCGGAAAAAATCTATGACCGGAACCAGTCCCTTGTTTTTTCCGGATTTCTTACCGGTTTAGATGTGGGAAATTTCGGGGAAACACTGAAAAGATTGGGCGATGTTGCTTTGAGCGACGATGAAAAAAAGGCCATGGCGGCTCACATTGAGAAATACAGGGGAATGGCGAAGAAAGGCTCCGGCAAGGGCAAAAAAAAGACTTTCAAAGACAAGTTCATGACCCAGCGCGACGCCTTTGTCATCGCCATCCGGATCGGTGAAACCATGGGGTATGATATGGTGAAAAAACTGCGGAAAATGGGCGGCGATCATTCTCCCTTCATGGATGTTTACGGTTACGAGGCGCGCCAGCACATGAAGAAGTTCGGCAGCACCATCGAACAACTGGCCGTCATCGCCTCCAAGAATCATTTTCATTCTTCCCTCAATCCCAATGCCCAGTATCAGTTCCTCGTTTCCAAGGAAGAAGTTCTGGCGGATCGCCTCGTCACCTGGCCGCTGACCCGTTCCATGTGCGCTCCCATCGGTGACGGCGCCGCTTCGGCGATTCTCTGCGACGAAACCACGGTCAGACGACTGGGACTTACTTCTCAGGCCGTAAAGATCAGAGCCTCTATTCTGGGTTCCGGCATGGCCAGGGATCGTGACGGCATCGATATCGGCGAGCGCCTGAGTCGCCTGGCCTACGAGAAGGCCGGCGTGGGACCTGCCGAGATAGCTTTTTCGGAAGTTCACGACGCCTCGGCCTATGGAGAGATGCACCAGTGCGAGTCGCTCGGCTTTTGCCCCCCCGGCGAAGGAGGAAAGTATGCAGAAAGCGGCGCGACGAAGCTCGGAGGCAAGCAGCCCGTTAATCCCAGCGGCGGCTTGGAATCACGCGGCCATCCCATCGGCGCTTCCGGACTGGCGCAAATTCACGAATTGGTCACCCAGTTGCGGGGCGCAGCCGGTTCAAGACAGGTTTCGGGAGCGAAGATAGGACTCGCGGAAAACGGCGGCGGCGCGCTTGGTGTGGAAGAGGCTGCCATGTGCATACACATTCTGGAAAAACCCACACTGTAGCAAGATGGATTAAGGAGATGTACCGTGAATAGAACATTAAGAAAATTAGGTTTGGCGAAAAATATTTTAAAATCAATTTTTTTGTTTTCTTTGAACGAAATCAGGAGAGGAACTTTCCTGAAAAACATACGCGGCGTTCCCAAAACGGAGATTTATGAGGAGATGTCATGGGGAGAGCTGATGGAAGAAAAGGCCGCCCGATACAAAGACAGGGTCTTCCTCATGTTCGAGGACAAGACCTACACCTATCGCCAGATGAATGAAAACGCCAACCGGTTGTCCAATTACTTTCTTTCTTTGGGAAGCAGCCAGGGTAAGGGCGTGGCCATTCTTATGGACAATTCTCCCCGTTTCCTGGACATTTTTATCGGCATTCAGAAGATCGGCATGTATGCCGTGCCCGTCAATACCTCCCTCAAGGGAGACAGCCTTCTCTATATTCTCAACCATTGCGACGCGCAATATCTTGTTATCGATGACACCCATCTGGAAACCCTGCAGAAGATTGCCGACCGGCTGGAAAACATCAAGACCATCATTGTTAATCCCTCTTCCGCAAAGCCGGGGAAATATCCGCAGGGTTATCGTGTTCTTGACGAAGCCTACGAGCAGGCGCCTGTAAATCTGGGGATCGGCTACCGCAGGGATGATATTTGCTTTATTACGTATACGTCCGGGACGACGGGACTTCCCAAAGGTGTTGTTTACCGGTACCGGAAATCATCCGTGAAAGTGCTTTCTCTGGTGGCAGCGATGCTTTTCAAAAAAAGCGATGTGCTCTATACGGCCATGCCGCTCTTTCACGGCAATGCCCTGTTTGTAACCGTGACCAACGCGCTTCATGTGGGCGCCAAGGTTGCCCTTGCGGGGAAGTTTTCTGCCAGCCGCTTCTGGGATGATATCCGGAAATATCATGTCACCTCTTTCAATACGATCGGCGCCATGATTCCTATTATGATGAAGCAGCCGCAGAAATCGACAGACCGTCAGCACAAAGTCCGTTTCATTATTTCGGCAGCCTGTCCGGCTGATCTGTGGGAGAAGTTTGAAAAACGCTTCGGATTGACCATTTACGAAACATACGGCGCCGTTGACGGCGGCGGCAAGATCATCCTCAACCTGGGCACGGCCCCCGTTGGCTCCATCGGCAAACCGCCCATGAAAGTCAAATACCGTCTTGTGGATGCCGATATGAATGATGTCCCCGACGGTACGCCCGGTGAGCTGGTCTTTCCGGTTTCCGGCAAAAAGAGCACGTCTTCGGTGGAGTATTATAAAAACGAAAAAGCATCGTCGGAAAAAATGAACAAAGGATACATTTTCACCGGCGATCTTATCAAACGGGATCCCCAAGGTTTTCTTTACTTTATCGGAAGAAATACCGAGTCCATGCGGATCAAAGGCGAAAATGTTTCGGCCTTTGAGGTCGAGCAGGCGATCCAGAAACATCCCGACGTCCTGGAAGCTGCCGTTTATGCCGTCCCCTCCGAGCTCGCCGAGGACGACATCATGGCATCGATAACGCTCGTGGAAGGCAAAGAACTGAAGGAAAGCGGCCTCATCGAATACCTGAAAGAAAATCTGCCTAAATTCGCCGTTCCCCGCTACGTGAAAATAGTCCCGGACCTTCCCAAAACGGAAACGCACCGGGTCAAGAAAAAGGACCTGGAAGTTCTGAAGGTTGTGCCCGGTACGTGGGACGAAAGCAAAAAGGCCTATGTGTAACGGCTTCATTAAAGACGCAACCAACAAATAAAATTGTCGTTATTTCATAAAACAAGGAGGCAGTAGCTATGGCTAACGTAAAAACGGGGTTCTGGCAAAAGATGTTCTTTGTCGGATCGCTATGGAACATCAGCATCGGGTTGAGCAGCCTTTTGCTCACAGACTTCATCCTCTTGATGATGTTCGGCAAGGCGCCGATGACGGAAAATTTCTCCGCCTTCATCAACGGCATGGTCCCGGTGGTGGACAATCTCCAGACCTTGATATTTTTCCGGTTTTTCATGATCGCCGTAATTCTTTTCGGCATCGGTTATTATTGGGTCTCGCGCGATCTGCTGGCCAACCGCGCCGTGATCTGGCTGGGACTGGTCGCCAAGCTTATGATCTTTTTCACATTCGCCTATTACTTCGCGCTGGATCAGTCCTCTTTCTTTTCCTTCCTGATATGCTCTGGCGACTTTATCTTTTC